>NZ_WWIA01001089.1 GCF_009870065.1 Streptomyces sp. SID5785
CCGGTCAGGCGGGCGTACAGGGGGTGCCGGCCGTCGCCGTTGACCTCGACCTTCTCGGTCATGGGGAAGGTCACGCCGTACGTGGCCGAGCAGAACTCCGCGATCTCGTCGGCGCTGCCGGGCTCCTGCCCCATGAACTGGTTGCAGGGCACGCCGAGGACGGTGAAACCGCGCTCCGCGTACCGCTCCTGGAGCTCCTCGAGCGCGCCGTACTGCGGCGTCAGGCCGCACTTGGAGGCGACGTTGACGATGAGGACGGCCTTGCCGAGGTACTGGGCGACATCTGCGGGGCCGCCCTGGAGGCGATCGATCTCTACTGCGTCGTAAACGGTCATGGCCGGAGCGTACGCCGGGCCTCTGCCCGTTTCGTCGGCGGAGTCGGCGGAGGCAGCGGAGTCGGGGGCGGCAGTGGAGTCAGTGAAGTCGGTGGCGGCACGGTGCGCGAGGCCGCTCAGTCGTCCGTACCGGTGCGCCGTGCGCGGAAGGCCGCCGCCTTCACGCGGTTCTGGCAGGCCGTCGAGCAGAAGTGGCGGCCCGCGTTGCGCGAGACGTCGACGTACACGCGGTCGCAGCGGGGGGCGGCGCAGACTCCCAGGCGGCCGGCGTAGTCGCCGCCGAGGGCCATGGCGAGGCCCGTGGCGCAGCCGGCGCTCCAGCCGACCGCGTAGGAGTCCTCGGAGCCGTGGAAGTGGACCTGCCAGGGCTCGCCGGGCGCCCGGTCGAGCTGGGGGCGGGCGCCGGTCTCGCGCAGCAGTGCGTTGAGCGCGGGCGCGGCGGTGTCGAGGTCGTCGTCGGCCACGGCCTCGAACACGGTGCGCAGGGCCCGGGCGGTGCGGGCGAGGTGGGCGGCCTCACCGGAGGTCAGGTCGGCGCCGGCGCCCAGCGCGGCGCGGACCGCCTCGACGCGCTCGACGCCCTCGGGAGCGGCGTAGGGGCGGCCGCGGGCCTCGCCGTCGGTCAGCGCGTTGACCAGCGCGACCGAGGCGTCGAGCAGCGCTCGCATGTGACTGTCGAACAGCACTTGACCAGTTACCTTTCGCTTGCGTACGGTCTCGTCACCGACATTACACACTTCACCAGTGACGGGAGTTCTCGTGCTGCGCCCGGAACCGCTGCCCCGCGCCGTCCGTCTGCTCCTGCTCGCGCGGGTCGTCAACCAGCTCGGGGCCTTCTCCCTCCCCTTCCTCACCGCGCTCATCTCCAGCGACTACGGGGCGGACCTGACCACTGCGGGGCTGGTCGCCGCCGCCTTCGGGCTCGCGACCATCCCGTCGCGCCTGGCCGGGGGAGGGCTGGCCGATCGGATCGGGCGGCGCGCCACCATCGTGCTCGGGCTCGTCGGGTGCGCCGTGGCGCAACTGGCGATCGCCGCCTCGTCGTCGCTCGCCTGGGCGGTCGCCGCCGCCGTCCTCCTCGGACTCGCCTTCGAGCTCTACGAGCCGCCGAGCCAGGCGATCATCGGCGAGTCGGTGCCGGAGCGCCAACGCGTGCGGACCTTCAGCCTGTTCAGCGCCGCGCTCGCGGCGGGCGGAACGGGTGCGGGGCTGCTCGCCGCGCTGCTCGGGCGGTGGGACCTGCGCTGGCTCTTCGTCGCCGACGCCGTGACCTGCCTGGGGTGCGCGCTCCTGGTCCACCTCGCGCTGCCCGGTGACCGGCCCGCAGCGCCGGGCGGCGGGGCGGAGCACGCGAGCGCCGTCGTCCGCCCGCTGCGAGACCGGGCCCTGCTGAGCCTTCTCGCCACCGGCACGGCTTACGCGCTGATCAACCAGCAGACCGTGCTGGCCCTGCCCCTCGCCCTGGCCCGGCAGGGGCGGCCCGCCGCCGACGCGGGGCTGCTGTTCACCGCCGCCGCGGCCACCACGATCCTGGCGCAGCCGCTGATCCGGCTGCGCCGGACCGCCCGGCTCGCCGCGCCGGTCGCGCTCGCTCTCGGCCACCTCCTGCTGGCGGCGGGCCTGGCCGGGTACGCCCTGGCGCACTCGCTCCCGGCCCTGCTCGCCTCGGCGGCCGTGTGGAGTCTCGGCGACCTCCTGATCATGGGCCGGGTGTACGCCCTGGTCACGAGCCTCGCTCCGCGCGGCGGTACCGGCCGCTACCTCGCCGTGTTCGGGACGGGATGGGGTGTCGCCGCGACCCTGGCCCCGCTGCTGGCGACCCGCGTCCTGGCCGCGGCGGGACCCGCCGTGCTGTGGACCGTCATGGCCCTCCTGTGCCTGCTGCTCGCCGCGCTCCACCTCCGCGTGACGCCGCGTCACGGGGTGCGGACCGACGAGCCGGTCGCCGGTGCGGCACCGACCGGGTCCCCGGTTCCGGAGCGCTCCTAGCCGCGGCCCGGAGCCGGAGCACGTAGCCGCGGCCCGGAGCCGGAGCACCTGGCCGCGGCCCGGAGCCTGAGCACGTAGCCGCGGCCCGGAGCCTGAGCTTCCGACCGCGGCCCGGAATCGCGGGCGCCGTCACCCGTCCGTGACGGGCCTCCCGTTCGCCAGCACGAGACGCCGGCCCGCGAACCGTTCGCGCAGGCGCCGGTCGTGCGTGACGATCACCAGCGCACCCTCGTAGGACGTGAGGGCCTCCTCCAGCTCCTCGACCAGCGCGGGCGCGAGATGGTTCGTCGGCTCGTCCAGGAGCAGCAGGTCGACCGGGCGGGTGACCAGCCGGGCCAGTTCGATCCGGCGCCGCTGCCCGTAGGACAGTTCACCGATCCGCAGCCGCAGATCGGACGGCCGGAACAGGCCGAGGGAGAGCAGCTGGGCGCGCTGTTCCTCCAGCACCCCCGGCCGGTCGTGGGTGAAGGCGCGCAGCACGCTGAAGCCCGCGGGCCACGGCGTGTGCCGCTGGCGCAGGATGCCCACCCGGCCGGGTACCCGGACCGTCCCGCGCTCCGGCCGCACCTCCCCGGCCAGAACCCCGAGCAGGGTCGACTTGCCCGCGCCGTTGGGCCCCGTGACCAGCAGGCGTTCGCCGGATCGGAGCACGAGCCGGGGCAGGTCGAGACGGTCCCCGACACGGACGTCCGTCAGGGCGGCCGCGGGCGGCGCCCCGGACTCCGGCGCCGGACCCGCCGCCGGAGCGGGTGCGCCGTCCGGCGGCGTCGCGGTGAGCGCCGTCGCGCTGAACACCAGCGGTGCGGGCGGCGGTTGCACGGGGCGCGCGGTCAGCCGGGCGACCCGCTCCTTCGCGTTACGGATGCGGACCGTCGCCCCGTGGCCGCGGGACCGGGCGCGGAACGCGCCGTGTCCGAACTGCGCCTGGGGCGCCTTGCGCGGGATCGCGCCGAGACGCACCGCGTTCGACTCCGCCAGCCGCCGGCTGCGGGCGAGCTCGTCGCGCCACTGCTCGTACTCCTCGAGGCGGCGGCTGCGTTCGGCGGCCTTCGCCCTGCGGTATCCGTCGTATCCGTCGCCGTAGCGGGTGACGCCCCCTTCGGCCACCTCCAGAATCGTGTCGGTCAGGTTCTCCAGGAACACGCGGTCATGGGTGACCGCGACGACGGTGCCCCGGTGGTCGCGCAGGTGCGCCTCCAGCCAGCGGACGGCCCGGTCGTCCAGATCGTTGGTCGGCTCGTCGAGCAGCAGCAGTTCAGGACCGGCCGCGAGCGTCGCGGCGAGCGCGAGCCGAGACTGCTCCCCGCCGGAGAGCGTGCCGAGGGCGCGGCCGCGCTCCAGTCCGGGCAGGCCGAGGCCGTGCAGGGCGATCTCGACGCGCGCCTCGGCCCGGTAGCCGTCGCGCGCCTCGTACCGGGCGAGGCGGCCCTCGTACGCGGCGAGAACCGCGTCGAGGGCGCCCCCTTCGGCCGTCTGGAGCAGAAGCTCGTCGCTGCGCAACTGGCGCTCCAGAGCGCGGAGTTCGGCGAGCGCCAGGTCGATGGCGTCCTGGACGGTCGCACCGGCCGGCAGGTCGAGGGCCTGCGCGAGCAGTCCGGTGCCGCCGGGGGCGGTCACCGTCACGTCGCCGTCGTCCGGGCGGATCGTGCCGGACAGCAGCCCCAACAGGGTGGATTTCCCCGAGCCGTTGTCACCGATCACGCCGACCTTCTCGCCGGGGCGGACGGAGAAGGTGACGCGGTCGAGGACCGGCCTCTCGTCGTAACGCTTGGTCAGGTCGTGCACGGAGAGCTGGGTGTCGCCGGTACCGGCAGCGGCGCGGGTACGGGTGGGACGGGCGGAGTCGGCGGTATGGGTGCGCAAGGGACAAGCCCCCTCGGGGTGGTGACGAACAGGTCGCGGTGCGCCTACGGCGGAGCGTCGCTCTACGCGGTGGCGCGGGCTGTCATCACAGAGTTCCCATGAGCAGGACGGTACACGGGGGACGGCGTCTTGGCAAGACGGTTCGTCTCGTCTTGTTGTGGGGCGGTCGATGTCCCGGATCCGGCCTTGCGGCCGCGTGAGAGGATGACCGGCGTTCTGGGCGACGACGGACAGAGGAAGCCGGTGTGAATCCGGCGCGGTCCCGCCACTGTGATCGGCCGTGCGCCGAGAGCCAGGAGACTCACGCCGTCGCCACCTCCACGGATTCCGGGGCGGATCTCCCCGGTGAGAGGCAGTGTGCACGATGACGGGACGACTGACCGGCTGGACGGTGGCA
>NZ_WWIA01001090.1 GCF_009870065.1 Streptomyces sp. SID5785
GGCGACGACCTGGCCCGGCGCGTCGCCGCCCGTCTCTCCGCGATGTCACCGCTGGTCACCGAGGTGCGCGCGGGCGCTCTCGGCGGCGGCGCGGTGCTGCGCGGGGCGCTGCTCATGGCGCGCGACGCGGCGCAGGAGGCGGTGTACGCGCCGTAGCCGGACCTGCCCCGGGCCCCGCGCCCGGCCGCAGAGCCGCCCCGAGCCGCAGAGCCGCGCCGAGTCGCACGGGGCACCCCGCGCCGCCTCCCGCTATCCCCGCTCCCGCGCCAGGAACTCCTCGAACGTGACCCGGCCCACCGCCCCGTCCGGCGCCAGGTGCCGCCCCTCGCGGAACGCCCGGTAGGTCCGGCCGGCCAGCGGCACCCCGAGCACCGGGCGGCGTCGCCCCGCGGCCCGCAGATACGCCCGCCCGAGATCCTCGAACGTGCGCACCTCGGGGCCGCCCATGTCGGGGACCCGGCCCGCGGGTCCGGCCAGGGCCAACTCGGCCAGCCGGTCGGCGACTTCGGTCACCTCGACGGGCTGGTCGCAGACCCCGGCCGGCAGCAGCACGACCGGCAGCCGCGCCGCGCCCGCCAGCACCGTGCGCACCAGGTCGTGGAACTGCGTCGCCCGCAGCACCGTCCAGCCGAGCCCCGCGTCCTCGATCACCCGCTCCACCGCGTGCTTCGTGCGGTAGTAGCCGAGCGGTATGCGGTCCACCCCGACGATCGAGATGTACAGCAGATGCGGGACGCCCGCCCGGCGCGCCGCGTCGACCAGGTGGACGGCCGCCTGCTCGTCGCCGCCGCGCGGCGAGGACGCGCAGTGCACGATCACGTCCACGCCGCTCACCGCCCGGTCGAGCGCGGGCCCGCCGGTGCGCAGGTCCACCGCGTACGGCTGCGCGCTCCGGCTGAGCACGCGCACCTCGTGCCCCGCGCCCGCCAGCCGTTCGACGACGGGCCGGCCGAGCGTGCCGGTGCCCCCGGTCACCAGGATCGTGGTCATTCCCGCATCAGTCCCTCCGGTCGTCGGCGTCCCCGCGCGGGACACCGTCGTCGTCCAAGAACCGGCCGGGCCCGCGGAATGTGACAACCCGCAGGTGAGGAAGGTCAGGCAGCGGCCAGCTGACCGGTCAGGAAGCCCAGTTTCTCCGGGTTCATCACGGCCCGCGCGACGGCCACCCGCCCGTCCCGCACCTCGAAGCTGACGCTCGCGACCACGGTGTCCCCGAGCCGCGCGACGAGTCCGGGCGCCCCGTTCACCTCCGCGACGGTGAACCGCGCACCCGTCAGGTACCGCTCGCCCACGCCCACCAGGAACCGGAGCACCTTCTCCCGCCCGTCGACCGGCCTGCGGGCCGCCGAGACCCGGCCCCCGCCGTCGCTCCACCACGTGACATCGGCGGCGAGCAGCCGTTCCAGGGTCGCGAGATCGCCCTCGCGCGACGCGGTGACGAACGCCTCCACCAGTTCGCGCCGCACCTCCTGCGACGGCTCGAAGCGCGGCGCGGGCTCCGCGATCCGGCCCGCCGCCCGCCGGTACAGCTGACGGCAGTGGGCCTCCTCGAGGCCGAGCACGGCGCCGATGTCCCGGTACCCGTACGCGAAGGCCTCGCGCAGGACGTAGACGGCCCGCTCGGTCGGTGTCAGCCGCTCCAGCAGGACGAGCAGCGCGCACGACACGGAGTCCCGGCTCTGCGCCGAGTCCAGCGGGCCGAGCGCCCCGTCCGCGGTGAGCACCGGCTCGGGCAGCCACGGGCCCACGTACCGCTCCCGCCGGACGCGGGCCGAGGTGAGGCGGTTCAGACAGAGACGGGTGACGGCCTTGGCGAGCCAGGCCCCCGGATGCGTGAGCGAGCCCGGCTCCGTGGCACGGAAGCGCAGATACGCGTCCTGCACGGTGTCCTGTGCCTCCTCGGCCGAGCCGAGCATCCGGTAGGCGAGCCCGAACATCCGCGGGCGGTGGCGCTCGAACTCCTCGGCGCGGTCGGTCTCCGATGCGGTCGTCACGGCCCCAGCGTGCCAGAACGCGCGGCACGGACACCGCAAGCCCCGGCGCCCCCGGGCGAGTTGACCGGCGTATTCCCGTACGGCACCGAAAGCCATCGCCACCGGCTGTGAGTCAGCCCACAGGCATCGCATGCATGTACATCGACCGGACGTGGCACACTGGCCGTGTACCAGAAGCAGCGCACTCCGGGGTCGGTGAAAGTCCGAACCGGCGGTTACAGTCCGCGACCCGGTCACGTCCAGTGGCCGGTTGACCAGGTGAAATTCCTGGACCGACGGTTAAAGTCCGGATGGGAGGCAGTGCGCGGCGGGCGGGCACCTCGTGTGCGCGTCGCCGAGCTGTTGAGGGCATCGTCCACGATGCCCCGCACGCGGCGTCGTCGCTCTCCCGGTGTCGTCGTCCGTACGTTCTGTCGTCGTCGTACGACAGTGCCCCGGAGTCCAGGCCCGTCAAGGGAGGACCCGGGAAGTGTTCACCGGAATCGTCGAAGAGCTGGGCGAGATCACGGCGGTCGAGAATCTCGACGACGCCTCCCGCTTCCGCGTCCGCGGCCCTGTCGTCACCGAAGGCGCCAAGCACGGTGACTCCATCGCGGTCAACGGCGTGTGTCTCACCGTCGTCGAGCACGACGGGGACACCTTCACCGCCGACGTCATGGCCGAGACCCTCAAGCGGTCCAGCCTCGGCGCGCTCACCACCGGCTCCCGGGTCAACCTCGAGCGCCCGATGGTCGCCGACGGCCGCTTCGGCGGGCACATCGTGCAGGGCCACGTCGACGGCACCGGCACCGTCGTCGAGCGCACCCCCTCCGAGCACTGGGAGATCGTCAAGGTCTCGCTGCCCGCGACGCTCACGCGGTACGTCGTCGAGAAGGGCTCGATCACGGTCGACGGCGTCAGCCTCACGGTCGTCGAGGCCGGCCCCGACTTCTTCACGATCAGCCTCATCCCCACCACGCTCGCGCTGACCACGCTCGGCCACAAGCAGCCCGGCGACCCGGTCAACCTCGAGGTCGACGTCATCGCCAAGTACGTCGAGCGCATGCTCGACGACCAGCTCGGTACCCAGCTCGGTACTCAGGAGGCCGGCCGGTGAACTGGCTCAACTCGCAGGCGTTCACGCTCTTCGGACAGCACATCATCTGGTCCGACATGATCGGCAACGTGATCGGCCTGATCGCCCTCGCCCTCGGCTGGCGCCGGTCCATATGGACCTGGCCCGCCCAGCTCGTCTCCGGCGCGATCCTGCTGACCGCCTTCGCCACCGCCCACCTCTCCGGCAGCGCGGGCAAGCAGCTCGTCGTCATCGTCGTCGCCCTCTTCGGCTGGTGGCAGTGGCGGCGCGGCACCGGCCGGGCCCAGGACGGCTCCATCGCCGTCCGCTTCGCCACCTGGCGCGAGCGCGGCTTCCTCGTCGGCGCCGCCGCCGTGGGCACCCTCGCCGTCGGCGGCCTGTTCACCGCCTTCCCGACCCTGTCCTGGGACCCCTGGCCCGACGCCTACATCTTCGTCGGCACGGTCGTCGCGATGGTCGCCCAGGCGCGCGGCATGGTCGAGTTCTGGTTCGCCTGGCTGCTCGTCGACGCGGTCGGCGTCCCCCTCAACTTCGCGAACGGCTTCGCCTTCTCCGGCTTCGTCTACGTCCTCTACGGCGCGCTCGTCCTGTGGGGCATGCGCGACTGGTGGCTGCGGTCCCGCGCCGCCGCCCCCGCCCCTGCGCTCGAAGGAGCCCACGCATGAGCACGGCACCGCACCTCTACGACGTCGCCGACCTCGCCCTCGACCCCGTCGAGCAGGCGATCCGCGACATCGCCGCCGGCCGCCCCGTCGTGGTCGTCGACGACGAGGACCGGGAGAACGAGGGCGACCTCGTCGTCGCCGCCGAGAAGATCACGCCCGAGATCGTCGCCTTCATGATGAGCGAGTGCCGCGGACTGATCTGCGCGCCCATGGAGAGCGACGAGCTGGAGCGGCTCGACCTCCCGCAGATGGTCGGGAACAACACCGAGTCGATGAAGACCGCCTTCACCGTCTCCGTCGACGCCTCCGGCGCCCACGGCGTCACCACCGGCATCTCCGCCGCCGACCGCGCCACCACCCTGCGGCTGCTCGCCTCCGGCGAGGCCGGTCCCGGCGACTTCGTGCGCCCCGGCCACGTCTTCCCGCTGCGCGCCCAGCGGGGCGGAGTGCTCACCCGCAACGGCCACACCGAGGCCGCCGTCGACCTCGCCCGCCTCGCGGGCCTGCGCCCCGCCGGCGCCATCGTCGAGATCGCGGGCGAGGACGGCGTCATGCTGCGGCTGCCCGAGCTCGTGCCCTTCGCCCGCAAGCACGGCCTGACGATCATCTCCATCGAGGACCTCATCGCCTACCGCCGCTCGTCCGAGCCCACGGTCCGGCGCGAGGCCACCGTCCAGCTGCCCACCGCCTTCGGCGAGTTCACCGCCTACGGCTACCGCTCCACGGTCGACGGCGTCGAGCACGTCGCCCTCGTCCACGGCGACCTGACCGACGGCGAGGACGTGCTGGCCCGCGTCCACTCCGAATGCCTCACCGGCGACATCTTCCACTCGCTGCGCTGCGACTGCGGCCCCCAGCTGGAGGAGTCCATGCGCCGCATCGTCGAGGAGGGCCGCGGCGTCGTCGTCTACCTGCGCGGCCACGAGGGCCGCGGCATCGGCCTGCTGTCCAAGCTGCGCGCCTACGAACTGCAGGAGCAGGGCCGCGACACCCTCGACGCCAACCTCGAGCTCGGCCTGCCCGCCGACGCCCGCGACTACGCGGCCGGCGCGCAGATCCTCCAGGACCTCGGCGTGCGCAGCCTGCGCCTGATGACGAACAACCCGGACAAGACCGAGGCCCTCACCCGGCACGGGCTGAAGGTCGCGGCCCGCGAGCCGATGCCGGTCACCGCGGGCGAGCACAACCTGCGCTACCTGCGCACCAAGCGCGACCGCATGGGCCACGACCTGCCCTGGCTCGACGCGCCCCGCGCGTCCACCTGCGGCAACCAGTAACCACCGAACACCCCCATCTAGGTACGAGGAGAAGCGCGTGAGCGGCAAGGGTGCCCCCGAACTGAGCGTGAAGAACTGCGGCGACCTGCGCGTGGCCGTCATCGCCGCCCAGTGGCACGAGAAGGTCATGGACGGCCTCGTCGACGGCGCCCTGCGCGCCCTGAACGAGCTGGGCATCAGCGAGCCCACCGTCCTGCGCGTCCCCGGCAGCTTCGAGCTGCCCGTCGTCGCCAAGGTCCTCGCCGGCCGGGGCTACGACGCGATCGTCGCCCTCGGCGTCGTCATCCGCGGCGGCACCCCGCACTTCGACTACGTGTGCCAGGGCGTCACGACGGGCCTCACCCAGGTCTCCCTCGACACCGGTGTCCCCGTCGGCTTCGGCGTCCTGACCTGCGACACCGAGGAGCAGGCCCTGGACCGGGCCGGCCTGGAGGGTTCCCGCGAGGACAAGGGCCACGAAGCGGTCACCGCCGCCGTCGCCACCGCGACCACCCTGCGTACCGTCGCCGAGCCCTGGCGTGAGTGAGGGCGGGAGAGCCGCGTAAAGTAGGCACCACCATGTCCAATAAGACGTTCGAGGAGCTCTTCACCGAGCTCCAGCACAAGGCAGCCCACGGCGACCCCGCCACGTCCCGCACCGCAGAGCTGGTCGGCAAGGGCGTCCATGCCATCGGCAAGAAGGTCGTCGAGGAGGCCGCCGAAGTCTGGATGGCCGCCGAGCACGAGGGCAAGGACGCCGCGGCCGAGGAGATCTCGCAGCTCCTCTACCACGTCCAGGTGATGATGGTCGCCCGCGGCATCTCCCTCGACGACGTGTACGCGCACCTCTAGAGCCCGCGCACACCCATCCCAACCCACCCGTCACACAAAGGAATCCGACCTCATGCTGCGCATCGCCGTCCCCAACAAGGGTTCACTGTCCGGACCTGCGTCGGCGATGCTGCATGAGGCCGGATACCGCCAGCGCAAGGAGTCCAAGGAACTCGTCACGGTCGACCCGGACAACGAGGTCGAGTTCTTCTACCTGCGCCCCAAGGACATCGCGATCTACGTGTCCTCCGGCAAGCTCGACATCGGCATCACCGGCGAGGACCTGCTGATCGACTCCGCGGCCGACGCCGAGGCGATCCTGCCCCTCGGCTTCGCCCGCTCCACCTTCCGCTTCGCCTCCCGTCCCGGCGCCGTCAAGGACCTCGCCGACCTGGCCGGGCGGACGATCGCCACCTCCTACGAGGGCATCGTCGGCAAGTACCTCGCCGAGCACGGCGTCGAGGCCTCCGTGGTCCACCTCGACGGCGCCGTGGAGACCGCCATCGAACTGGGCGTCGCCGAGGCCATCGCCGACGTCGTCGAGACCGGAACCTCCCTGCGCAACGCGGGCCTGGAGGTCTTCGGCGAGCCGATCATGCGCTCCGAGGCCTGTGTCATCCGCCGCCGGGGCGCCACCGCCGACGACCCCAAGGTGCAGCAGTTCCTGCGCCGCCTCCAGGGCGTCCTCGTCGCCCGCACCTACGTGATGATGGACTACGACTGCCGCGCCGAGCACCTGGAGAAGGCCGTCGCCCTCACCCCGGGCCTCGAGTCGCCGACGGTCTCGCCGCTGCACAACGAGGGCTGGGTCGCCGTGCGCGCCATGGTCCCCGCGAAGGACGCGCAGCGCATCATGGACGACCTGTACGCCCTCGGCGCCCGGGCCATCCTCACCACGGCCATCCACGCCTGCCGCCTCTGACGACCCGGGGGACCCGCGCCATGTCCGAGCTGCCGACGCTGCCCGTCACGTTCCGCCCGGGACGCACCCGTGCCCTGCTGCACGCTCTGGGTGCCGCCTGCTTCGTGACGATCACCGTCATCGCCCTCGTCCTCGACACCATGAGCCCGGCGGAGCGCAGCAGCTTCGTCTTCACCGCCGCGCTCTTCTGGGGCGTGCTCGGGCTGCTGGCACGGCCCAGGGTCGTCGCGGACGACACCGGCGTCACCGTCGTCAACGTCGCCCGCAGCCGCCGGCTCGACTGGGCCGAGATCGTCGGCGTCAACCTGCGACCCGGTGACCCCTGGGTCTTCCTCGACCTCGCCGACGGCACCAGCCTGGCCGCCATGGGCATCCAGCCCGGCATGGCCCGGCAGAGCGCGGTCCGGGACGCGCGGGCACTGCGCGCCCTGACCGAGGCCCACAGCACCGTCCGGAGCTGACCCGCCGCCGGATCAGGGCAGGCTCAGGGGTGCGGGGCCTGCCGCACCCGGCCCGGTCGTGATTAATCTGGTGGTGGGGCGTGCCTTCGGAGCCGCCCCGCCCCCGACGCGCCCGGACGGGCTGCCGGGGGCTCCTACTGACCGAGGAGTGACTCCCTCCAGCGATGGACGGATCGTCCGGTAGTACCTGCGCCGCCCCCTCCCGACATAGCGCGCCCCGCGCGCTGACGTCCGTGGAGGCGGCGGCATGACCATCCCGTTGCTGCTGCTCTCAGCCGCCTTCCTCCTGATCCTCGCCAACGGCTTCTTCGTGGCGGCCGAGTTCGGCCTCGTCACGGTGGAGCGCCCCGACGCCGAGCAGGCCGCGGCCGCCGGCGACAAGCGGGCCCGCACCGTGGTGGCCGCGCTCAAGGAGCTGTCCTTCCAGCTCTCCGGCACCCAGCTCGGCATCACCATCACCTCCCTGGTCGTCGGCATGCTCGCCGAACCGGCCCTCGCCGAACTCCTGAACGGCCCGTTCACGGCCGTCGGCGTCCCCGAGGGGGCCGCGCGGGGCATCAGCGTGGTCATCGGCATGCTCCTCGCCGCCGCGGTGCAGATGGTGCTCGGCGAACTCGTCCCGAAGAACTGGGCGGTCTCGCGCCCGCTGGAGGTGGCGCGCTTCGTCACCGGCCCCCAGCACATCTTCTCGCGCCTCTTCCGCCCGGTGATCTCCGCGCTCAACGCCGTCGCGAACCGTCTGGTCCGCGCCCTCGGCGTCGAGCCGGCCGACGAGCTGGCCTCCGCCCGCACCCCGGGCGAACTGGTGTCGCTGGCCCGCCACTCGGCACAGGCCGGCGCCCTGGAGCAGGACACCGCCGACCTGTTCGTGCGCACCCTCTCCCTGGCCGGGCTCACCGCGCAGCACGTCATGACGCCGCGGGTGAAGGTCAGCGCGCTCCAGGCGTCCGCGACCGCCGAGGACGTGGTCAACCTGACCCGCGCCACCGGCCTGTCCCGCTTCCCCGTCTACCGGGAGCGGATCGACGAGGTCATCGGCATGGTCCATCTCAAGGACGCGCTCGTGGTGCCCGCGCACGAACGGTTGCGCACCCCGGTCGGCCGGATCGCGCAGACCCCGCTCCTGGTCCCCGAGACGCTGCCCGTGCAGCCGCTCCTCGCGCAGCTGCGCAGCGAGCAGCCCATCGCGGTCGTCGTCGACGAGTACGGCGGTACCGCCGGGGTCGTCACCCTCGAGGACATCGTCGAGGAGCTCGTCGGCGAGGTCCGCGACGAGCACGACCACCACGATCTGCCCGAGCTCGCCGCG
Organism: Streptomyces sp. SID5785; assembly: GCF_009870065.1. GTDB lineage: Bacteria > Actinomycetota > Actinomycetes > Streptomycetales > Streptomycetaceae > Streptomyces. The sequence goes on from NZ_WWIA01001090.1 coordinate 8,514, forward strand.
CTGCCCGCCGAGGACGGCCGCCCCGCCTGGGAGGCCGACGGCAGCTGCCGCGTCGACACCCTGCGCCGCATCGGCCTCGACGCGCCCGACGGCCCGTACGAGACGGTCGCCGGCCTCGTCGCGGACCTGCTCGGCCGCATCCCCGCCCCCGGCGACCGCGCCGAGCTGCCCGGCTGGCGGCTGTCCGTGCGCCAGGTCGACCACTACCGGGCCGAGCGGGTCCGCATCGTGCGGCTCGCGGACGCCCCGCAGCCCGTCCTGGAGGCGGCCCGATGAGCGCCCTGCAACTGTTCTTCGCCGCGCTGCTCGTCCTGGCCAACGGGTTCTTCGTCGGCGCCGAGTTCGCGCTCGTCTCCGTGCGCCGCAGCCAGATCGAACCGATCCCCGGCAAGCGCGCCCGCCAGGTCCTGCACGGGCTCGAGCACCTGCCGCAGATGATGGCGGCGGCCCAGTTCGGCATCACCGTCTGCTCGCTGACGCTGGGCGCGGTCGCGGAGCCGACGGTCGCGCACCTGCTGGAGCCGCTGTTCGAGGCGGTCCACCTGCCCGACGGGGTGATCCATCCGCTCGGCTACGTGATCGCGCTCGCCGCCGTCGTCTTCCTCCACCTCGTCATCGGCGAGATGGTGCCGAAGAACCTGGCGATGGCCGCGCCCGAGAAGACGGCTCTGTGGTTCAGCCCGGGCCTCGTCGCGTTCGCGCGGCTGTGCAAGCCGGTCACGCTGGCGCTCGGCGCCTGTGCCCGGCTCGTCCTGAAGCTGTTCCGGGTCGAGCCCAAGGACGAGGTCGAGGCCGTCTTCACCAGCGAACAGCTCAACCGGCTCGTCGAGGACTCGGGTCAGGCCGGACTGCTCGGCCCCGAGGAGCAGGAGCGCCTCGAGGACGCGCTCGAACTGGGCTCCCGCCCGGTGACCGACGTACTCCTGGCCCGCTCCTCCCTGGTCACGGTGGGACCGTCGGTGACCCCCGCGCAGATCATCGAGCTGACCGGGCGCACCGGTTTCTCGCGCTTCCCGATCTGCGCGGACGGCGGCGCGTTCATGGGCTACCTGCACGTCAAGGACGTCCTGGACCTCATAGACGGGCCCGACACCGGGCGGGCCGTCCCGCAGCACCTGTGGCGGCCCATGACGACGATGCGGTCGGAACTGCCGCTGGACGACGCGCTGACGGTGATGCGGCGCGCGGCCACGCATCTGGCGCAGGTCGCGGACGCGTCGGGCCGGGTCCTCGGCCTGGTCGCCCTGGAGGACGTCCTGGAGCTCCTCGTGGGCGAGGTGACGGACCCGGCGCATCAGGTGCCGCCGGCCAGGAAGCGGGTGGACCTGCCGGCCTGAGCGGCGTCCTTCGTCTGCGGCGGCCTCACGGGGCGGGACCTGCGCTAGAACCCGGTCCCGCCCCGCGACCCCCGCCCCGAGAGGACCTCCCCGTACGCCTGCATGAGGTCGGCCAGCCGCAGTGTGGCCAGGTCGTCCCGCGTGGGCTCGACGAGATAGCCGGTCAGGCGGAGATCCCGGTACGCGCACGACTTCTCGTACAGCGTCCGCAGGAACCGCCCGTTCCCCAGCTCGTCGATCCATCCCTGGTCGACCACGTGCCCGGCGATGGAGCGCAGCTCGTCGAGCGCCTCCTCGTCCCACACGTCCCCGTTCTCCGCGGCGAGCACCTCGCCGATGGAGGTGAGCTCCAGCGGTCGGTACGAGGGGAAGTCGACCCGGGTCGTGAACCGGGACGAGAGCCCGGGGTTCGCGGCGAGCAGCCGGTCCATGCCCTCGGGGTACCCGGCGAGAATCACCACGAGGTGGTCCCGGTTGTCCTCGGCCCGCTTCAGGAGCACCTGGAGCGCCTCGTCCCCGTACGCGTCGCCCTTGCCGTACCCGGAGTTGGACAGCGCGTACGCCTCGTCGACGAAGAGGACCCCGCCGAGCGCGGAGTCGATCAGCTCGTTGGCCTTCACGGCCGTCTGGCCCAGGTACTCACCGACGAGGTCCGCCCGCTGGGCCTCGACCAGGTGGTCGCCGCCGAGCAGTCCCAGCGCGTAGAAGACCCGGCCGAGGATGCGGGCGACGGTGGTCTTGCCGGTGCCGGAGGGGCCGGAGAAGACGAAGTGCCGCTTCGGCGGCTGGACGGGCAGCCCCTGGCCGGCCCGCAGCCGCGCCATGTTCAGCTGCGCGGAGAGCGCCTTGACCTGGCGCTTGACGGGTTCGAGGCCGACCATCCGCTCCAGCTCGGCGAGCGCCTCCTCCAGGAGCGCCGGATCGGCGGGCCCGGCGGGCAGCGGGGGCGAGGCCGGGACCACGGCCTTCTCGCGCACGATGTCGGTCTCCTCCGCGGCGGCCCCGGCCCCCGCCCCGGGCGGCGGCAGATCGGGGCCGGAGACCTTGAGGTCGCGCCCGTCGCTCTCGTAGAGCGGGTCGGCCGACTCGGTCCCGTCGAGGCCGTCCTGGTAGCCGGTCAGCAGCGGGGCGAGGTCCGAGCCGTCCGCGAGGTCGCCCAGGCCGTCCCCCTCGGCGATCGCGGCGAGCCGCGCGGAGGTGTCCATGAACGCGGGGTCGACCCGGTGCACGGCCCGGTACAGCGGCAGCGCGGCCGCCGAACGGCCGGTGCCCTCGTGCGCCCGGGCGAGCCAGTAGCGCAGTTCCTTGCGCTGGGGCTGCTCGCTGCGGCAGCGCATCAGCGCGGCGGCGAGCAGCGGCTCCGCCTGCCCGTACATCTCCAGGCGCACCCGGGCCATGCCGCCGAAGAGACCGGCCTCGATGCCCAGCAGCGGATCGTCGATCAGCTGCTCCGTGAGCCGGACCAACTGCTCCCAGTCCTTGACGAGATAGGCGCGGCACGCGTGCAGGAACCGCACCTGGCGGTCCGCGTCGACGGGCGGCAGGGTGGCCAGCGCCCGGTCGAGCTCGGGGACGTGCCGTCCGTCGAGCCAGTGCGAGGCGTGCGCCAATAAGAGGTCGCGCGGCTGCTCGAGGACCGGCTGGACCCACCAGCCGAGCCAGTACCAGGAGTTGAGCGCGCGCCGGTGCCGGGCGCGCTGCTCGCCGAAGCGATCGCGGTGCCGGAACATGCGCAGCAGCGCCGTCGTCGTGTCGATCCGCAGCGCGTGCAGTCCGAGCCAGCCGTCGGCCATGCCCGGGTCGATGCGGACGGCGGCCTTGAACTCCTCCTCCGCCTGCGGATAGGCGCCCATCGTGTAGGCGTCCACGCCTCGCAGCCAGGCGAGGTCGGCCGGGCCTGTCGGCGCACCAGTGCCGAAGTCCATCACGTCCCCCACAAACCGTGCCCCCGATGAACCGCTCTGTCATGGACGGGAGTTGCCACGATGCGGACAGCGAGCCGTCCCAGGCCGCACCGAGAGGCATCGTACCTGCGCGGGTGCGGTGCACCGTAGGGCGCGCGGGGGTCGGATCGGGGCGGACGGCGGCATGCGGCGCAGGTGAGGGCGGTGCCGCATGGTGACCCAGGGTGAACGGAGAGCGCCGCGCCGGGACCGGTTTGCGGCTTTGGGGCAGAACGAAGCCCCCGATCACGGGGGAACAACCGGGGGCTTCGCGTCTGCGGGGCGGCCCGCGAAGGCCGCTCATTGAGAACGTAAGACCTGTACGGCCCCTCGGTCAAGCCGAGTTGAGGCACTCCGGGAAACTTGTGGAAGGCCGATTCCAGAGGTTCAGCACATCGCTGGCGGTCCTTCACGGTGAGTGACGAAAGGGGGGTCGGGCGAGGTCCCACGAGGCCCGTCGGGCCCCTTCGCGGATCTCGTACCCCTGCGGGCACACCCGGCTCACGCGCACCGATTCGTCCGCGAACGGCCAGGAGGGGTCCGTCGCGAAGTGCGCGATCTCGGCGGGGATCCAGCCGTCCCAGAACGCCCGCTGCGCCTCCCCGTCGCGGGCCCGGCCGCGCGCCCAGGACGCCTCGGAGGGCAGATCCAGCCACACGAGCCGCGCGAGGAACGGCCGCAGCGCGCGCCGGCCGGCGCCGACGCCCTCGATCAGCACCACGTCGGCGGCGGGCAGCGCCCGCACGGCACCGAACCGGCGCGCGTGCCAGTCGTACGTCTCGTAGTGCGCCGTCGTACCCCGCGCCAGGGGATCGAGCACCTGGGTGCGCAGCCGCGCCGTCCACCCGAACAGGGCGTCGTGGCTCGCGATGTCGTCGAGGCGCAGCACCGGCGCACCGCCGAGGGCCGCCGCGAGCCGGGTCGTGAACGTCGACTTGCCGGAGCCCGCGTGCCCGTCGATGCCGATCAGCCGCACCGGCCCGCAGGACGGCGGCAGCCCGCGCAGCCGTCCGGCGTACCGGTCGAGGGAGGTGTGCAGTGCGTCCACGGCGCTCAGCGTACGTGCCGGCGCGCACCAGGACGCGGGGCGGCGCCGCAGGTCATGCCAGTGGTGGAGACCAATATTGGACGGGTGACCGGGGGCGAAACGCTGGTGGAGATCCCGCCCCGGCGGCCATAGTTGGCGCACTGTTCCACCAGGAGCACACCACGCCTGCGCCCCGTCCGTACCGTCCGTCCGACCCGTCGACTGGGGGACCACCCGATGACCCGAACCGAACCCGCCACCGTCGATCACGCCCTGTCCCGCAGAACGCTGCTCGCGGCGGCCGCGGGCGTCGCCCTCGCCGCCACGGCGGCCGGCTCCGCGACGGCGGCCACCGCCGCCGCGGCCGCCCCGGACCGGAAGGCGGCGGCCCGCCCCGTGGACAACCGCGCCTGGACCACCTTCCCCGACTGGCGCTCCGGCACCGGCCGCGGCACCCGCGCCGTGCCCGGCGCCCGCCCCGGACTGACCCTCGCCCGGCCGGCGGGCACCCGCTCGTACACCGATCCGCACCTGAAGAAGACGGCCGACTGGGAGTACGCGACCTGGACCTCGCCGCTCCACCGCCTGTCCGTCCCCGCCACCGAGGTCATCGCCTCCTGGAACGCCCGCACCCCGGCCGGTACCTGGATCGAGGTCGAACTGCAGGGCACGTACAGCGACGGCGGCGAGACGCCCTGGTACGTGATGGGCCGCTGGACCGCGGGGGACGACGAGGACGCCGACATCCGCCGCACCTCCGTCGACGACCAGAGCGACGGGAAGTCCAGCATCTGGACGGACACCTTCTCGATCGACGACGCGGCCTCCGGGCTGCGCCTGGTCTCGTACCGGCTGCGCCTGACGCTGCTGCGCACCCCGGGCACCCGCGTGGCGCCCACCGTGTGGCGGCTCGGCGCGATGGGCTCGGACGTCCCGGACCGCTTCACGGTCCCGGCCTCCGTGCCGGGCGGGTCGGCCGAGCTGACCGTGCCGCGCTACTCGCAGGAGATCCACGCCGGCCAGTACCCGGAGTACGACGGCGGCGGCGAGGCCTGGTGCAGCCCGACCTCCTCGCAGATGATCATCGAGTACTGGGGCCGGAAGCCGTCGGCGGCGGACCTGGCCTGGGTGAACCCGGACTACGCGGACCCGCAGGTGTGCCACGCGGCCCGCCACACGTACGACTACCAGTACGAGGGCGCGGGGAACTGGCCGTTCAACGCGGCCTACGCGGCGACCTACCGGGACCTCCAGGGAGTCGTCACCCGGCTGACCTCGCTCACGGACCTGGAGACGCTGGTCGCGGCGGGCATCCCGGCCATCACGTCCCAGTCGTTCCTGAAGGAGGAGCTCACGGGCGCCGGCTACGGCACCTCCGGGCACCTGATGACGGTCATCGGCTTCACCGCCGACGGGGACGTCGTGGCCAACGACCCGGCCTCGCCGAGCGACCCGGCGGTCCGCCGCGTCTACAAGCGCCGCGAGTGGGAGAACATCTGGCTGCGCACCAAGCGGTACAACGCCTCCGGCTCGGTCGTCTCCGGCACCGGCGGCGTCTGCTACCTGTACTTCCCGGCCCGTCCGACGGCCCGGCAGCGGAAGGCGCTGGCGGCCGTGGGCGTGCGCTGACCTGCGTCGCGGCCGCGGCGTGACCAACGTCTCGGCCGCGACGGGCCCGCGCGGTGGCAAGGTGGAGGGGGCGCCGGAGGGGACACCGGGCGCCCCGGGGAAGTACCTCCACGTCCACGAACAGCGAGACAGACATGACCGCGAGCTCCGCCACCGCACCCGCCGCCGCCCGCACCCGCACGGGTGGCCCGCAGGAGGACGGCCCGAAGATCCTCGAGCACGTCCTCGGCTGGACCTTCGTGGTGGTCCTCGCGATGCTCGTCACCCAGCTCGGCTGGATGTGAGCCACCGCCGACGAGTCGGCGAGCCGGCGAGCTGAGGAGCTGACGAAGGGCGGGGTCCGCGAGTGCCGGACCCCGCCCTCGCCGCGTTCCGGAACGGTCAGCCGACGGCCTTGATCAGCTCGCCGTCGGCGGTGTCACCGGACAGCTCCCACAGGAAGGTGCCGCCCAGGCCCTGCTGGTTCTTGTAGTCCATCTTCCCGGCGATGGTCTGCGGGGTGTCGTAGGACCACCAGTCGTTGCCGCAGTACGCGTACGCGGTGCCGCCGACCGTGCCCGTGGCGGGGCACTTGGTCTTCAGCTCCTTGTAGTCGTCGATGCCCTGCTCGTACTTGCCTGCCGCGGGGCCGGTCGCGGTCCCGCCGGGCGCCTCCTGGGTCACGCCGGTCCAGCCGCGCCCGTAGAAGCCGATGCCGAGCAGCAGCTTCGAGGCGGGCACGCCCATCCCCTTGAGCTTGGTGATGGTGGCGTCCGAGTTGTAGCCGTCCTTCGGGATGCCGTCGTACGCGGTGAGCGGGGAGTGCGGGGCGGTCGGGCCCTGCGCGTCCCAGGCGCCGAAGTAGTCGTACGTCATCGGGTTGTACCAGTCGACGTACTGGGCGGCGCCCGCGTAGTCGGCCGCGTCCAGCTTGCCGCCCTCGGAGGCGTCGGCCGGGATCGCGGACGTGATCAGGTAGTCGCCGCCGAACTTCGAACGCAGCGCCGCCATCAGGTTCTTGTAGCCGTCGCGCCCGCTGGTGTCGCAGCTCAGGCCGCAGGCGTTCGGGTACTCCCAGTCGATGTCGATGCCGTCGAAGACGTCGGCCCACTTGGAGTTCTCGACCAGGTCGTAGCAGGACTGGGCGAAGGCGGCCGGGTCCTTCGCGGCGTCGCCGAACCCGCCGGACCAGGTCCACCCGCCGAACGACCAGAGGATCTTGAGGTCCGGGTGCAGCTTCTTCAGCTCGAGCAGCTGGTTGAAGTTGCCGCGCAGCGGCTGGTCCCAGGTGTCGGCGGTGCCGTCCACGGACTGGTCGGCCGTGTACGCCTTGTCGGTGGCGGCGTAGGAGTCGCCCATCGTGCACTTGCCGCCCTGGACGTTGCCGAAGGCGTAGTTGATGTGCGTGAGCTTGTCGGCGGAGCCGGACGTCTCGATGTTCTTGACGTGGTAGTTGCGGTCGTAGACACCCCACTCGGTGAAGTAGCCGACGACCTTGGAGCCGGCCGCGGCCTGCGGGGCCGGGGTGTCGTCCTGCGCGGCGGACGCGCCCCCGGCCGAGGCGAGCAGTCCGGCGCCGAGGACCGCGCAGCACGCGGCGGAGACGAGGGCCTTGAGAGAGGCGTGGGGGAGGTGCGGTCTGAGCATCGTGTCTCCTCGTGGGGGAGGGGAGCGTGGGGAAGGTGGTGCTGGACCTGCGGGCAGGACACTAGAAGGACTAGACCAGTGCGTCAATGGTCCGAACCAATTCCGTTTCCTTGCGGGGTCCGCGGACGGGTGGCCGGGAAAGTGGGAAAAAAAGTCTGAGTAAGCGGTCGTTAACTAGTGACGCGTGCGGTCTCATCGGGAATACTCAACACGCCGCAGCCGCTGGTCAGCCGCTTCTGTGACCCAGAAGGGCACCATCGGCTCCGGTAGTGACCACCCGGTGGAGCCGCTCACCCCGCGGCTGACACCGCAGCGCCCGCCCAGGGAGGACAGCGTCGTGATGCCGGAGCCAGGAGTCGAGCGGCAGCTGCCGACGGACGAAGCCCGGGACCTTTTGCAGCTGGTCCGCGACATCGCGCAGCGGGAGATCGCCCCGCGCGCGGCCGAGGAGGAGGAAGCGGGCAGCTTCCCGCGCGACACCTTCGCCCTGCTGTCCTCGTCCGGACTGCTCGGCCTGCCCTACGACTCCGAGTTCGGCGGCGGCGACCAGCCCTACGAGGTCTACCTCCAGGTGCTCGAAGAGCTCGCGGCCGCCCGCCTCACCGTGGGCCTCGGGGTGAGCGTGCACTCGCTGGCCTGCCACGCCCTGGCGAACTTCGGCACCAAGCAGCAGCGCGCGGAGCATCTGCCCGACATGCTCGGCGGCGGACTGCTCGGCGCCTACTGCCTCTCCGAACCGGCCTCCGGCTCCGACGCCGCCTCGCTGCGCACGAAGGCGGTCCGCGCGGGCGACGACTGGGTGCTCGAGGGCACCAAGGCCTGGATCACGCACGGCGGCGTCGCCGACTTCTACACGGTGCTGGCCCGCAGCGGCGGCGAGGGCGCCCGCGGGATCACGGCCTACCTGGTGCCCGGGGACGCGGCCGGGCTCACCGCCGCCGCCCCCGAGAAGAAGATGGGCATGAAGGGATCGCCCACCGCCCAGGTCCACTTCGACGGCGTGCGCGTCCCGGACGCCCGCCGGATCGGGGACGAGGGGCAGGGCTTCCAGATCGCGCTCTCCGCGCTCGACTCCGGCCGGCTCGGGATCGCGGCCTGCGCGGTGGGCGTCGCCCAGGCCGCGCTGGACGCGGCGGTGGCGTACGCGAAGGAGCGCTCCCAGTTCGGCCACCCCGTCGCGGACTTCCAGGGGCTGCGGTTCATGCTGGCCGACATGGCGACACAGATCGAGGCGGGCCGAGCGCTCTACCTGGCGGCGGCCCGGCTGCGCGACGCCGGCCTGCCGTTCTCCAAGCAGGCGGCCATGGCCAAGCTGCTGTGCACGGACGCCGCGATGAAGGTGACCACGGACGCCGTGCAGATCTTCGGCGGGTACGGCTACACGGCCGACTTCCCGGTCGAGCGCTACATGCGCGAGGCGAAGGTGCTGCAGATCGTCGAGGGCACCAACCAGATCCAGCGGATGGTCATCGCCCGGCACCTCGCGGGACCGGAGTCCCGCTGACCCCCTCGCCGCGCACCGTGGGCGCGGCCAGGCGTGCCCACTCGGGGTCGGGCCGGCCCGGCAGGGTCCGGCCCCGGTCCGACCACAGGGCGACCATCTCCCGGTAGATCGGCGGGTCCTGGGGGTCGGCCGCGCGCCGGCGCGCCGCCCGGGGTGACAGGGGCTGCTGCGGCGTCACGGACGCCTGCTGAACCGATCCCGCGGACGGTACGGGGGCGAGTGCGCGGCGGCGTCGCCCGGTGGGCGCGGGAACGGCGGTCTGCGACGGGCTCATGCCGGGTCAACGGAGCGGGGGCGGCGGAGGTCACCCCCGGCCGCGGTCGACCGTCAGTTCGCGGCCCGCCGCCCGGCCGTGCCCCCGGAAGACGTCCCGCATCTGGTCACCTCCCACGGTCTGACGTACCGTCAACTCCGCCGCCGGGCAGGCCGTACCCCTCCGGGCGACGTCAACCGCCGTGCGCCCGAGGAGATCCGCCGTGGCCGAAGACGACCGTCCCGTGGCACTCGACGAGTACCCGGTCCACCAGGTGCCGCTGTCGATGCGGCACGTCGCGACCGGCGACCGCAACGCCTACGACCGCTGCATCTTCCATCTCGTCGACCCCGCCGGGGAGTTCCTGCTCATCCTCGGCCTCGGCGTCTACCCCAACCTGGGCGTGATCGACGCCTACGCCACCGTGCGGGTGGGGGACACGCTGCACGCCGTACGGGCCTGCGACGCGCTCACCGACGACCGCATGAGCCTCGCCGTCGGCCCGCTGCGGATCCACGTCGAGCGGCCGCTCCAGGACTTCGTCCTCACCTGCGCCGCCGACCCGGACGACCCCGACGGCCTCTCGTACGAGATCAACTGGTCCGCCGACTTCCCGGCCCTGTGGGAGCCGCACCACACCCAGCGCCGCGGCGGCCGGCTCACCCTGGAGGGCCGGCGCTTCGTCCAGGCCGGGCACTGCGACGGGCGGCTGAGCATCGGCGGCCGCGACATCGACGTACGGGACTGGACGGGCACCCGCGACCGCAGCTGGGGCGTGCGCCCCGTGCCGGGCGAGGAGGGCGGCCGGCTGGCCGCGGCCCACCCCACCGAGGGCTTCCACTGGATCTGGGCGCCGGTCCGCTTCGCCGACCGCTTCCTCATGGTCGTCCTCCAGGAGGACGCCGACGGGTACCGCACCCTCAACGACGCCACGCTCGTGCGCCCCGGCGAGCGCGACCGCCAACTCGGCTGGCCCCGCGCCGACATCACCTACCGCCCCGGCACCCGCCACCCCGAGCGTGCGGTCGTCCACCTCACCGACCCCGCCGACGGCACCCCGCTCGAACTCGGCGTCGAGATCCTCGCCTCCTCCCCGCTCGCCGTCGGCGCCGGCTACCCGCCCGCCGACGACTGGCAGCACGGCACCTGGCAGGGCCCCGGCTGGACCGACCGCCGCACCTACGACCTCGCCGACCCGGCCGCGCACCCGCGCGCCGCGTACGGGGTCGTCGACCACGCCGCACGCTTCACCCTCGACGGCCTGGTCGGGCACGGCATCTTCGAGCACGGCAGCTTCGGACGGCACGACCCGAGCGGCTTCACCGGGTTCGACTCGACGGCGCCCGCCCGCCCCTGAGCGCCCGCAGGCCCCCTCAGCGCCCGGCCGCACAGTCCGCACACCGGTCCACGGAAAGGGAGTCCGGCCATGGCCACGGCACCGCGCCCCCGCACCTCCACCCGCGACCCCGAGGAGCTGGCCCGGCGGCTCACCCGCTGGCTCGACGGCCGGCTGCCCGGCGCCCGCGTCACGCACGTCGCCGTGCCCGAGTCCAACGGCATGTCGAGCGAGACCCTGCTCTTCGACATCGAGCACCGCACGGGCCCGGCGCGGGCCTGCGCGCTCCGGCTGGCCGCCGACCCGTCGGCGTACACGATCTTCCCGGAGTACGACATGCCGCGGCAGTACCGCACCATGCGGCTCGCCGCGCGCACCGGGCTGCCCGTGCCCGAGGTGCTCTGGTTGGAGGAGGATCCCGGGCCGCTCGGCGCGCCCTTCTTCGTCATGGAGCGCGTCGACGGACGCGTCCCGCCCGACGTGATGCCCTACACGTACGAGGGGAACTGGCTGCACGCCGCCACCGACGCCGAGCGCGAGGTGCTGGAGGACGCCAGTGTGCGGCTGCTCGCGCGGCTGCACGACGGGGTCCCCGCGAAGGACGCCGGATTTCTCGAACTGCCGGGCGAAGGCAGCCCGTTGCGTCGCCATGTGACGGGCCAGCGGGCCTACTACGCCTGGGTGGTCGAGGGGCGCCCGCGCTCACCGCTCATCGAGAGCGCCTTCGACCGACTCGAGGCGCTGTGGCCCCAGGAGGAGGGCGAGGCGGTGCTCAACTGGGGCGACGCGCGCATCGGCAACGTCATCTACGACGGCTTCACGCCCGCGGCCGTCCTCGACTGGGAGATGGCGGCGCTCGCACCGCGCGAGGTCGACCTCGGCTGGACGGTGTACCTGCACCGCTTCTTCCAGGACCTCACCGAGAGTTTCGGCCAGCCGGGCCTGCCGGGCTTCCTGCGCCGCCGCGCCGTCGAGGCCCGCTACGCACGCCTGACCGGGCACACCCCTCGGGACATGGACTTCTACACGCTCTACGCGGCCCTGCGGCACGCCGTCGTGATGCTCCGCGTCGCCTACCGGCAGGTCCACTTCGGGGAGAGCGCGGTGCCGGCGGACCCGGACACGCTGATCCTGCACCACGACAGTCTGCGTGCCATGGTGCAGGGCGCTTACTGGGACGGCCGGGACTGACCAGGGACCGGTCCGCGGCTGATCGGGACTGATCCGGGCGGACCGCTCAGGCCGCGCGGCGGTCCTGCTGCCGGGGCATCCGGATCGGGCGCGAACCGGGGCCGCCCACGTGCGAGAACGGCTGGGTGCGCCAGTCGAGTCCCTGGGGGAGCGTCAGCAGCAGCGCGGTGTCCTGCTCCTGAGCGCCCGTGAGGGAGTCGGCCGCCTCCGCGTCGGCCGCCGCGCGGCCGGTGCCGGAGCACACGGTCAGTCCGAACGGGTTCCACGCCGAGGTCACGTGCGCGTGCTCGGGCAGGACGTCCTCGTCCGCCAGGAGCGCGATGGGCTGGGCGCAGTCCGGGCAGATCACCCGGTACATCTCGAAGGTGTCGTACGCGTCGGTGTCGTCGGCCTCGAGGGCGTCGGACTCGACGACCTCCGGCGTGAGTTCCACGACGGGCTGCCGGCGGCCGCGCGCGGCCGTGCGTCCAGGACGCTTCGCACTCTGCATGGGATTCTCCCCCTCGGGTGGGCCGGCCGCGGATGTCCATGAGTCGCGGGCCTCGGCCACAGCAAGCACTTCCCGTCCCGTCAGCGGGGTAATCGCGCCATGCCCGCGGACACGGCCTCAGGGGTGTGGTCTTCGTCACATGCCGTGTGCGAGTGACCCCGGCGAGGTAGGCGAGAGGCCCGCTCCACCCTCTTCCGGGGGTCCCGGGGAGCCGCCGAGGTATCCCGGGAGATCGCCGGACCGGTAGGTTCGACGCCATGGAGGAGCTCGACCGACAGATTGTGCAGCTGCTCGTCAAGGACGGGCGGATGAGCTACACCGACCTGGGCAAGGCCACGGGCCTGTCCACCTCGGCCGTGCACCAGCGCGTCCGCCGGCTCGAACAGCGCGGCGTCATCCGCGGGTACGCGGCCGTCGTCGACCCCGAGTCCGTCGGCCTGCCGCTCACCGCGTTCATCTCGGTCAAGCCCTTCGACCCGAGCGCGCCCGACGACATCGCGGAGCGCCTCGCCGGCGTCCCCGAGATCGAGGCCTGCCACAGCGTCGCCGGCGACGAGAACTACATCCTGAAGGTCCGCGTCGAGACCCCGCACGAGCTGGAGAACCTGCTGGCGCGGGTCCGCTCCCTGGCCGGCGTCTCCACCCGCACCACCGTCGTCCTCTCCACCCCGTACGAGGCCAGGCCCCCGCGCATCTGACACCCGGGGACCCCGGCACCCGTCCGGGGCGCCCGGCGCGGGACACTGTCCCCATGAGCACGCCCCCCAGCACCCGTACCGTCCTCCTGCGCCGCGGCGAGGTCCACAGTCCCGCCGACCCCTTCGCGACGGCCATGGTCGTCGAGGCCGGCCACGTCGCCTGGGTCGGCTCGGAAGGCGCCGCGGACGCGTTCGCGGACGGTGTGGACGAGGTCGTCGACCTCGACGGAGCTCTGGTCACCCCGGCGTTCACCGACGCCCATGTGCACACCACGTCGACCGGCCTCGCCCTGACCGGCCTCGACCTCGCCGGCGCCCGCTCGCGCACCGAGGCCCTCGCCCTCGTCCGCCGGTACGCCGCGGACCACCCGGACGACCGCGTCCTGCTCGGGCACGGCTGGGACGCCGCCCGCTGGCCCGAGGACCGGCCGCCCTCCCGCGCCGAGCTCGACGAGGCCACCGGCGGCCGCCCCCTCTACCTGACCCGCATCGACGTGCACTCCGCCGTCGTCACCACCGCCCTGCTCGACCTGGTGCCCGGCGTCGCGGACCGCCCCGGCTTCAGCCCCGACGGGCCCCTCACCCGCGACGCCCACCACGCCGTGCGCGCCGCCGCCCTCGGCGCCGTCGGGCCCCGTCAGCGCGCCGCGGCCCAGCGGGCCGCCCTGCGCCACGCCGCGTCCCTCGGCATTGGCTCCGTCCACGAGTGCGGCGGCCCCGACATCTCCTCCGAGGACGACTTCACCGGGCTGCTCGACCTCGCCCGCTCCGAGCCCGGCCCCCGGGTCATCGGCTACTGGGCCGACCGCGACCTCGACCGGGCCCGCGCGCTCGGTGCCCTCGGCGCCGCGGGCGACCTGTTCGTGGACGGCTCCCTCGGTTCGCACACCGCCTGCCTGCACGAGCCGTACGCCGACGCCGCCCACACCGGCATCGCCTACCTGACCGCCGAGGACGTGGCCGCCCACGTCGTCGCCTGCACCGAGGCGGGCCTCCAGGCCGGGTTCCACGCCATCGGCGACGCCGCCGTCACCGCCGTCACCGACGGCCTGCGCGCCGCCGTGGACAAGGTCGGCCTCGCCCGGGTGCGCGCCGCCCGGCACCGCGTCGAGCACGCCGAGATGCTCAGCCCCGAGTCGGTCGCCGCGTTCGCCGAGTTCGGCCTCACCGCCTCCGTGCAGCCCGCCTTCGACGCTCTGTGGGGCGGCGAGGACGGCATGTACGCCGACCGGCTCGGCGCCGAACGGGCCCGCGCGCTCAACCCGTTCGCGGCCCTGCTGCGCGCCGGTGTGCCGCTCGCCTTCGGCTCCGACAGCCCCGTCACGCCGCTGGACCCCTGGGGCACGATCCGGGCCGCCGCCTTCCACCGCACGCCCGCCCACCGTGTCTCCGTGCGCGCCGCGTTCACCGCGCACACCCGGGGCGGCTGGCGCGCCGTCGGCCGCGACGACGCGGGCATGCTGGTGCCCGGCGCCCCCGCCGACTACGCCGTCTGGCGCACCGACGAGCTGATCGTGCAGGCCCCCGACGACCGGGTGGCCCGCTGGTCCACCGACCCGCGCTCCGGCACCCCGGGACTGCCCGACCTCACACCGGGCGCTCAACTCCCGGTGTGCCTGCGGACGGTGGTCTCCGGCCAGCCCGTCTTCGTACGGCCGGACGAGTGATGTGCGGGGCCGGTGTGCGCGTGGCGGGGGATCCGCACCGTCCCGCACGACCTGCGTATCCTCGGGCCTGACCAGGCCAGTTCGCGAAGAGCCGCAGGTCAATCGGCTGTTGACAGGGTGCGGAGGTCGGCCGGTAGGTTCGGCCGGGTCCACCACCTCCAGGTACGACCGGGGAGATCCACGCAGTCGTCGAACGCCACTGGGTCAGGGGGTGGTGCGCCCACCGGCGCACCACCGCTGGGAGCCAGGCCCAGCGCCCGCGCCACGGGGCGCTGGAACGTTCCGGCCGGTCGGCCAGGTGCGACCCGGGTGGGGCCCGGGCGTTCAGTAGACAACGGCTCTCGGACGACCCGCAGCCAGCGGGCCCCAGGTCGGCCCGAAGGACGCCCGGCCCCGATCCCGCAGTCCCGCACGCCCCTACCGAGGGCGGGCGATCCCCGCCCCGCACCCTGCTCGCTATGGTGGTCCCCTTGTGCAGGAAGTCTGAAGGGGAAGCTGTGAACGACGGCGGTGGGCGCAGTTTCGGCCCTCTGGGTACGACCTTGGTGATCATCCCGACCTACAACGAGGCGGAGAACATCACGACCGTCGTCGGCCGCGTCCGTGCGGCCGTGCCCGCGGCGCACGTCCTGGTCGCCGACGACAACAGCCCCGACGGCACCGGCAAGCTCGCCGACGAACTCGCGGCGGACGACCCGCAGGTCCACGTCCTGCACCGGACCGGCAAGGAGGGCCTCGGCGCCGCCTATCTGGCCGGCTTCGCCTGGGGCATGGAGCACGACTACGGCGTTCTCGTCGAGATGGACGCGGACGGCTCGCACCAGCCCGAGGAACTGCCCCGGCTGCTCACCGCGCTCAAGGGCGCCGACCTCGTCCTCGGCTCGCGCTGGGTGCCCGGCGGCCGGGTCGTCAACTGGCCCCGGTCCCGCCAGTTCCTCTCCCGCGGCGGCTCCACCTACTCCCGGCTGCTGCTCGACGTGCCGATCCGCGACGTCACCGGCGGCTTCCGCGCGTTCCGGCGCGAGACCCTCGAGGGCCTCGGCCTCGACGAGGTCGTCTCGCAGGGCTACTGCTTCCAGGTCGACCTCGCCCGCCGGGCCGTCAAGGCCGGCTACCACGTCGTCGAGGTGCCCATCACGTTCGTCGAGCGCGAGCTGGGCGACTCCAAGATGAGCAAGGACATCGTCGTCGAGGCCCTGTGGCGGGTCACGACCTGGGGCCTGGGGGAGCGGGTCGGCAAGGCCGTCGGCCGCGGACCGGCGGGCCCGGGCTCCGCCGGGCCCCGCTGAGCCCGGCGGCAGCGGTCCTGATCTTCCGCTTACGCCGTCTGGACGCCTTCCCAGGCACACTGGGGGCATGACCACTGGCACTCCGCCCCGCAAGCCGTCCACCGGGGCCCGGCGCTCCCGGGTCCGCAGATTCCTCCCGCTCGGCGTCGCCGCCTGGGTGGTCCTCGAGGTCTGGCTGCTGATGCTGGTGGCCGGAGCGTCCAGCGGCTTCACCGTCTTCCTGATCCTCGTGGCCGGGTTCGTGCTCGGCGCCGTCGTGATCAAGGCGGCGGGCCGCCGCGCCTTCCAGAACCTGAGCGAGACGATCCAGCGCGCCCAGACGGACCCGGCGGCGGCCGCAGAGCCCCGCTCCCAGGGCAACGGGCTGCTGATGCTGGCCGGACTGCTCCTGATGATCCCCGGGCTGTTCACGGACGCCCTGGGGCTGCTCCTCCTCGTGCCCCCGGTGCGCGGCGCGCTGAGCCGGTACACGGAGCGCACCGTCGAGCGCCGGATGAGCACGGCCGCCGAGGGCACGCTGGGCGGTGCCTTCCAGCAGGCGCGCATGCGGCAGCCCGGCACGACCGTGATCCAGGGCGAGGTCGTCCGTGAGGACGAGCGTCCGGGCGGCGGCCCCGACGAGTCGGAGTCGCGCCCGCCGATCACGCCGTCCTGAGGGGTGCGTCCCCGCGCGGGGACGCACAACGGCCGGGGGCCGGACACGCGGTGCGTGTCCGGCCCCCGGCCGTTGCATGTACTGCTGCGGGATCCCGCAGGGTCACGCGGACTTGCGGCTGTCCCTCGGGTGGACCGCGATGTTCATCGCACCCGAACGCAGCACCGCCAGACGCTCCTCGAGGACCTCTTCGAGCTCCTCACGGGTGCGCCGCTCCATCAGCATGTCCCAATGGGTGCGCGCGGGCTTCGCCTTCTTCTCCTCAGGGCCGTCTCCGTCGACCAGAAGTGCCTGGGCCCCGCAGACCTTGCACTCCCACTCCGGCGGAATCTCGGCCTCCACCGAGAAGGGCATCTCAAAGCGATGGCCCTTCTCGCATGCGTACTCCACGGCCTGGCGCGGGGCCAGGTCGATGCCGCGGTCCGTCTCGTAGCTGGTCACCACGAGGCGTGTGCCGCGAAGAGCTCGCTCACTCATGAATCGTGCCTCCCGGGCTTGTCGCCCACAGGACAGGTGTCGCTGTCGTCGTCATCCGGTCAACGTCCGGTCGGCGGTAAAGATTCCCGTTCCGGGTCATGCGTCGCCGTCGTAGCCGCCCCTTGTTGTACCCACCAGCGCCCGGTTTGTCACATCTGACACCAGATGTCACCTGGCGTTGCCCGGACCGGACGTGCAGTAACGGTCCGCCTGGCAGGCCAACCGCGTACACTACCGGCCTTTGGCTTCAGGTGCTAAATCCGGGTGGGTACGGGATTGCCCGCGTCGCGCACCGCCTGACGGACCGGCACCCGCGCGAGCAGGACGAACCCGAGCGCGAAGAACACCACCAGGGACACGATCGCGTCCCGGTAGCTGCCCGTCAGCTGGTACGCGAGCCCGAACACCAGCGGGCCCAGCCAGCTCATGCCCCGGTCGCTCATCTCGTACGCGGAGAAGTACTCGGCCTCCTTGCCCGCGGGCACCAGGTGCGAGAACAGAGAGCGCGACAGGGCCTGGGTGCCGCCCAGGACCAGGCCGATCCCCACGGCGAGCACGAAGAACCACCCGGGCGCACCCGCCGGCAGGTAGTACCCCGCCGCGAGCGTCACCGTCCACGCCACCAGCGAGCCCAGGATCGTGCGCTTGCCGCCGTACCTGCGGGCCAGCCGGCCCATCGCCAGGGCGCCGGCCACGGCGAGGACCTGCACCAGGAGCACCGCCACGATGAGCGTCGACTGCTCCAGCTCCAGCTCCTCCGAGCCGTACACGGAGGCCTGCGAGATCACCGTCTGGACGCCGTCGTTGTAGACCAGATAGGCGAGCAGGAAGGACAGCGTCAGGGGGTGGCGGCGCATGTCCTCGAGCGTGGCCCTCAGCTGGCGCAGGCCGGGCACCGTACCGCCGGACGGGGACGCGGACGCCGGCCCCCGGTCACGCAGACGGCGCAGCGGGACCAGGGTGAACGCGCCCCACCACACGCCCGCCGTCGCCAGACAGATCCGTACCGCCGTCGACTCCGCGATCCCGAAGGCGTCGTGGTTCAGGTAGAGCACGAGATCGGCCACCAGGACGAGCGCGCCCGCCGCGTAGCCGAACGCCCACCCGCGCGTGGAGACGGTGTCGCGCTCCTCCGGGGGAGCGATCTGCGGCAGGTAGGCGTTGTAGAGCACCATCGAGACGGACAGCGAGGCGTTCGCCACCACGAGCAGGGCGCCGCCCAGCAGATAGCGGTCCCCGTCCAGGAAGAACATCCCGGCCGTGGCCGCCGCGCCGGTGTAGGCGGCGACCGCGAGCAGCGGCTTCTTGCGGCCCGAGCGGTCGGCCGCCGCGCCCGCCAGCGGCATCACGAAGATCGCCAGGATCACCGAGAGCGACACCGCGTAGGCGAAGAAGGAGCCGGCCCGGACCGGGAGGCCCAGCGGGTGCACATAGCCGTCCGCGTCCGCCGCCGCCTTGGCGACCGACGTGAGGTACGGCCCCAGGAAGACGGTCAGGACGCTCGTGGAGTAGACCGAGCAGGCCCAGTCGTAGAAGTACCAGCCGCGCTGTTCGCGGCGGCGCGCGGCGAGCGCCTCGGCGCCGTCACCCGTCCCCTGCGCCGTCTCGGTGCCCACCCGTGTCCCCTTGTGTCCCCGTGGTCCCAGGACGCCGCCGCGGTCAGACCCAGGACCCCAGGTCCGTCAGCACGTCGCGCAGCGTCTCGATGCGATCGGAAACTATGCCATCGACCCCGAGCGCGAGAAGACGCCGCATCTCGGTCTCGTCGTTCACCGTCCAGACGTGCACCTGCAGCCCGCGCGCGTGGGCGGCCCGCACGAAGCGCCGGTCCACGACACGGATCCCGTACTGCGCGACGGGCACCTGCGCGCACACCGCCGTGCGGTCCAGCGGGGCGGGTATCCCGTACGAGCGCAGCCGCAGACCCGCGACGCCCGCGGTGCCGTACGACGTGGCCAGGCGCGGGCCGGCCAGCGTGCGGGCCCGGGCGACGCGGCCCTCCGAGAAGGACCCGACACAGACGCGGTCCCACGCGCGCGTGCGCCCCAGCAGCTCCAGGAGCGGGGACAGCGCGGCCTCGGCCTTGACGTCCACGTTCCAGCGCACCTCGGGAAACGTCTCGAGCAGCTCGCCGAACAGGGGCACCGGCTCACGGCCCGCCACGCGCGCGTGGCGCACGTCGTCCCACGGCAGGTCCGCGATCCGGCCGTGGCCGTCCGTGACCCGGTCGAGCGTGGCGTCGTGGAAGGCGACCAGGCGCCCGTCGGCGGTCGCGTGCACGTCGGTCTCGATGTACCGGTACCCGAGGCCGACGGCGCGGCGGAACGCGGCGACCGTGTTCTCCAGGCCGTCCGCGTCGCCGCCGCGATGGGCGAGCGCCAGCGGGCCGGGATGGTCGAGGTACGGGTGGCGCACGGGCTCGGTCACGTGCGCAGTATCGCCTGATCGGGTGACGCGCCGACGACCGGGGCGGAACCGTCCGACGGCGCAGGGACGGCGAAGCGCCGCAGGAAGAACTGCGCCAGCGGGCCGATCGCCAGGGCGTACGCGACGGTGCCGACGCCGATCGTGCCGCCCAGCGCGAAGCCGCTCACCACGACCGCGACCTCGACGACCGTCCGCATCAGCCGGATCGAGCGGCCGGTGCGCCGGTGCAGCCCCGTCATCAGGCCGTCGCGCGGCCCGGGGCCGAACCGGGCGGCGATGTACAGCCCCGTCGCCACGCCGTTCAGCACGATCGCGGCCGCCATGAGCGGAATGCGCACCCCCAGGGCGTGCACGTCCGGGACCACGGCGAGGGCGCCGTCCATCGCGAGGCCCACCACGAAGACGTTCGACACGGTGCCGAGACCGGGCCGCTGGCGCAGCGGGATCCACAGGAGCAGCACGATCGCCCCCACGATGATCGACACGACGCCGATCGAGATGCCGGTGAGCTCGGTCAGGCCCTGGTGCAGCACGCCCCACGGCTCGAGCCCGAGCCCCGCCTCGACGAGCAGCGCCGAGCTGACGCCGTACAGCGCCAGACCCACGTAGAGCTGGACGAGGCGGCGCACGAGCGCGCCGCCGGACGGCGCCGGAGATCCGGCGGCAACGGGTGAACCGGACACGAGGTGCCCCCTGTGGTGGTAGTGGCCTGACCCATGACACTCTGTGGCTCGGAAACGGACGCCAACCATGGCCAATTCCGGGAAGGTGGACTGGACGCATGGCCCAGTGGACTTCGGCGATCGGTTCGGCCCAGCTCGCCCGGCTGCTCACCTCGCAGCAGCCGCGCCCGGCCGTCCCCGGAGCCAAGCGCCCGCCCGCCTACCGCGCCCTGGCCGACGGCGTCCGCCTGCTCGTCCTGGAGGGCCGGGTTCCGGTCGCCACCCGGCTGCCCGCCGAGCGTGAACTCGCCGTGGCCCTGTCGGTCAGCCGCACCACCGTGGCCGCCGCCTACGAGGCGCTGCGCGGCGAGGGCTTCCTCGAGTCCCGGCGCGGCGCGGGCAGCTGGACCGCCGTGCCCGCGGGCAACCCGCTGCCCGCGCGCGGCCTGGAGCCACTGCCGCCCGAGGCCCTCGGCTCGATGATCGACCTCGGCACCGCCGCCCTGCCCGCCCCCGAGCCGTGGCTGACCCGGGCCGTCCAGGGCGCCCTGGAGGAACTGCCGCCCTACGCGCACACGCACGGCGACTACCCGGCCGGTCTGCCCGCGCTCCGCGCGATGATCGCCGAGCGCTACTCGGCGCACGGCATCCCGACCATGCCCGAGCAGATCATGGTCACGACCGGGGCGATGGGCGCCATGGACGCGATCTGCCACCTCTTCGCGGGCCGCGGTGAGCGCGTCGCCGTCGAGTCGCCCTCGTACGCGAACATCCTGCAGCTCATGAAGGAGGCGGGCCTGCGGCTCGTGCCCGTCGCGATGGGCGACGGGCTCGCGGGCTGGGACCTCGACCGGTGGCGCCAAGTGCTGCGCGACGCGGCGCCGCGCCTCGCCTATGTGGTGGCCGACTTCCACAACCCCACCGGGGCGCTCGCCGACGAGGAGCGGCGCCGTTCCCTGGTGGACGCGGCGCGGTCCGCGGGCACGGTGCTCGTCGTCGACGAGACGATGACCGAGCTGCACTTCGACCGGGACCTGCGGATGCCGCCCCGGGTCTGCGCGTTCGACCCGGCGGGCTCCACCGTCGTCACGGTCGGCTCGGCCAGCAAGGCGTTCTGGGCGGGCATGCGCATCGGCTGGGTGCGGGCCGCGCCGGACGTCATCCGCAGTCTCGTCGCCGCGCGCGCGTACGCGGACCTCGGCACCCCGGTCCTGGAACAGCTGGCGGTCAACTGGCTGCTCAACACCGGGGGCTGGGAGGAGGCCGTCGAACTGCGCCGCGGCCAGGCCAGGGAGAACCGGGACGCGCTGGTGGCCGCCGTGCGCCGGGAGCTGCCGGACTGGGAGTTCGCCGTGCCCGAGGGCGGCCTCACGCTGTGGGTGCGCTCGGGCGGCCTGTCCGGGTCGCGCCTCGCCGCCCTGGGGGAGCGGGTCGGCGTGCGGGTGCCGTCGGGGCCCCGGTTCGGCGTCGACGGGGCGTTCGAGGGCTACGTGCGGCTGCCGTTCACCGTGGGCGGGGCCGTGGCCGACGAGGCGGCGGTGCGGCTCGCCGCGGCGGCGCGGCTGGTGCGGGACGGCCAGGGTGCGGGCGGGGACGTGCCGCGCACCCTGATCGCGTGATCCGTCGGCCGGGAGCAGCTCAGCGCTCGGCCAGCGCCTCGGCCTCGTCGGCGGGCTCGGGCACCGACTCGACGCCCGTGCCGGACGCGGCGGGCTCGACCTCCCGGTCGCCCGGGGTGACGCGCTCGGGCAGCAGGGCCACGACCGCCTGCCGCTGGGCCTCGCTCGTCGCGTCGTCGTACGGGTCCGGGGTGGCCGGCACCTGAACGCGGTGCACCGGACCGGAGCCCAGACGGGCGTATCCGCGGCCGGGCGGGACCTCGTCCGCGGGCGTCGTCTGCGGCAGGGTGCCCAGGACGTCGCGCAGCTCCGTCTCGCCGGCCGGACC
>NZ_WWIA01001091.1 GCF_009870065.1 Streptomyces sp. SID5785
CAGTGGGTCAGGCCGACGGAGACGACGACCGGCCAGACGCCGGGGCGGAACATGGCGACGATGAAGATGCCGAGCAGCAGGTGGGGCACCGAGGCGAAGGTGTCGACGACGCGCATCACAGCGCGGTCGACCCAGCCGCCGAGCGCACCCGCGAGCGCGCCGACCGCGGTGCCGATGACGGTCGCCACGAGGGCGGCCACCACGCCGACGAGCAGCGAGACGCGCAGCCCGTAGACGCAGCGCAGCAGCAGGTCGCGGCCGACGTCGTCGGTGCCGAAGGGGTGCGCCCAGGACGGTGGCCGCAGTTTCGCCGCGAGGTCGACGGCCTGCTGGTCGAGGTGGACCAGCGGCGGGACGAGGAGCACCGCGAGCACGACGAGGGCGGTGATCGCGGCCGACGACCGCACCCGCCAGGCGCGGGTGGAGCGGCGCCGGTTCCCCCGGGTGCGCCAGGCGGGCGGCGCGGGGTCGAGGATCTGCTCAGCCATCGAAGCCCACCCGGGGGTCGGCGAGACCATAGAGCAGGTCGGCGGCCCAGTTCCCGGCGAGGACGGCGAGCGTCGCCAGCACCGTGAGCGCCGCGAGCAGCGGGAAGTCGACGGAGGTGGCGGCCTGGACGGTCGCGGCGGCGATGCCGGGCCAGCTGAAGACGGTCTCCACGAGGAGGGCTCCGGTGATGAGTTCGGGCACGCGCGAGCCGATGAGGGTGAGCACGGGGAGGGTTCCGGAACGCAGGGCGTGCCCGAACAGGACGGTCCGCGGCGCGAGTCCGCGCGCTCTCGCGCCGCGCACTGGGTCCTCGTCGAGGGCGTCGCCGACGCCCTGGCGTACGTAGAGGACGAACCAGGGCAGTTGCGAGACGGCCAGGACTCCGGCGGGCAGGACGAGGTGGGGCAGCACCTGGCCGGCGCCGACCGTCGCGGACCCGGTGTCGGTGAGCCCGCCGGCGGGCAGCACGCCGAGCTTGAGCGCGAACAGCCAGACGGCGAGCAGCCCGAGCCAGAACGGGGGCGCGGCCTCCAGGGTGTAGGCGAGCGAGGTGACGGTCCGGTCGAGCGGTCCGCCGCGGTACCGGGCGGCGAGCACGCCGAGGAGCGTGCCGAGGACGATCGCGGCGAGGAAGGCGGTGCCGGCGAGGAGGACGGACCAGCCGAGGCGCTCGCCGATGACCTGGGCGACGGGCTGGCGCAGCACGGCCGAGTCGCCGAGGTCGCCGGAGAGCGCGGAGGTCAGCCAGTCCCACCAGCGGGCGGGCAGCGGGCGGTCGACGCCCAGGTTGGCCCGGAGCTGGTCCAGGTTCTCCTGGGAGGCGGTGAGTCCGGCGGTGCCTGCGTAGGCCTTGACGGGGTCGAAGGGCGAGGCGGCGGCGACCGCGAAGACGCCGAGGGTGACGACGCCCAGGACGGGCACGGCGAACAGGATCCGCCGGCCCGTCAGGCGCGCCATCGGCCCCCAGGGGAGCCGTCTGTTCATGCGCGCCAGTCCTCGACGTTCCACCAGGGGCCGGAGGCCAGGCCGTGGTCGTGCGGTTCGACCTGGGTGCTGAGGCCACCGAAGCGCTCGTCGACGACGTAGAGGTGGTCGATGTGGGTGAGGAAGGTGTACCCGGGGTCCTTCACCAGGGCGCGCTGGACGGTGTCGTACGCCTTCTGGCGTTCGGCGCGGTCGCCGCTGCGGCGGGCGGCCTCGAGGGCGGCGTCGACCTGCGCGTTCTCGTACCAGGCCATGTTGTTGAAGCCGTCGCCCGCGAGGGAGGACGTGAGCAGCGTGTACTGGTCGAAGTCGGGGTCGGCGGGGGCGCCGCCGCCCGCGAGGACCGCGTCCTCGGGCATGCGCGGCTCGATGACCTCCCAGGTGCCGGACTCGACCTTGATGTCGATGCCGAGCTTCTTGGCGTCGGAGGCGTAGGCGAGCGCGTGGTCCTGGCGGAGCTTGTCACCGGTCAGGTACCAGAGCGGGAAGGCGGCGCGGACGCCGTCCTTGGCGCGGATGCCGTCGGCGCCCTTCTTCCACCCGGCCTCGTCGAGGATCTTCCGGGCCCCGGCGGGGTCGTACGGACGCTCGGTGCCCCGCGTGAACCAGGGGCTGTCGGTGGGCACGGGCCCGTAGGCCTTCTTGCCGGCGCCCTCGAGGATCCGGTCGACCATGGTCCTCCGGTCGACGCCGATGTCGAGGGCGCGGCGCACGGCGGTGTCACCCGCGACCTTGTTGCCGGTGGGCAGGGTGACGACGCGGTAGTCGAAGGTCTTCGCCCGGTACGTCTTCTTGCCACTGTCCTTCGCGAAGGTCTTCGCGAGGTTGGGCGGCAGGATCGCGCCGTCGAGGTCGCCCGAGCGCAGCCGGGTCGCGCGGACGTCGTCGTCCTTGACGATCGCCATGGTGAAGTGCTCGATCTCCGGCTTGCCGCCCCAGTACCCGGGGTTCGCGTCAAAGACGAGCTTCTCGCCCTTGGACCACTTGGCCAGGGTGTACGGTCCCGTGCCGACGGGCTCGGTGGTGAAGGTGCCGCTGTTGACGTCCTGCCTGCCCGCTATGTGTTCGGGGGCGATGGGCAGGACGGTGCGCTCGGCGAACGGGGCGTAGGGGTACTTGAGGTGGAAGACGACGGTGTCGGCGTCCGTGGCCTCGACGCGGTCGACGGCGTCGAGCTCGGTCTTCGACGCGTTGTTCGTCTTCTTGTCGAGGATCGTCTCGTACGTGAAGACGACGTCCTTCGCCGTGAACGGCTCGCCGTCGCTGAACTTCACGCCCTTGCGCAGCTCGTAGGTGTAGGTGCGGCCGCCGTCGGTGACCTTCGGCAGGGCGGCGGCGAGCGCCGGCCTGAGCTTCATGCCCGCGTCGTGGGTGAGCAGTCCGTCGAAGATCTTCGAGTTGCCGTCCTTGCCGTAGCCGAGGAGCGGGCTGAGCGTGTCGGGCTCGTAGGCGATGCCCACGACCGCGCTGCTGCGGGCGTCCTTGCCGCCGCTGCCGGTGCCGTCGTCCGGCGCCGCGCAGGCGGCGGCGGTCAGTGCGAGTGCGGTGACCGCCGCCGCCGACAGGACGCTCCGTACCGGACGTGCCACGCCGCCCACCCCTGTTCAAGATCGACTGTTGTTGCGAACGGTGCGCAATAATGCCATCTCGTCAAGGGTGGGCAAAGACGGGGTCAAGCCATCGTCGTCACGGCGCCCGCAGATCGACCAGTTCGGCCAGGTCCTCCCGGTGCCGGCCGGCCGTGCCGAGGGCGATCGAGTCGGCCTTGGCCCGCTTGAGGTACAGGTGGATCGGGTGCTCCCAGGTCATGCCGATGCCGCCGTGCAGCTGGAGGGCCTCCTCGGCGGCGTGCACCGCGACGGGCGCCGCGAAGGCCTGGGCGACGGCCACCGCCACGTCGGCGTCGTCGCTGCCGGCGGCGAGCGCGTCCGACGCGTTGCGCGCGGCGGCCTTCAGGTTGACGACCTCGAGCCAGAGCCGGGCCAGCCGGTGCTTGAGCGCCTGGAACGAGCCGACCGGGCGGTTGAACTGGTTCCGCTCGCGGGTGTAGCGCACGGTCTCCGTCAACAGCCAGTCGCACAGGCCCAGTTGCTCCGACACGAGCAGGCCCGCACCGGCGCGCAGCGCGCGCCGCACGACGGGCGCGGCGGCGGGTGCGAGCGGCCGTCCGGCGACGCCGTCCAGCGTCAGGGCGGCCAGCGGCCGGGTGCGGTCGAGAGAGACCTGCGGCGCGACGGTGACCCCGGGGGCGCCGTCGTCGACCGCGAAGAGACCCTCGGCCGTCGGCACGAGGAACACGTCGGCGGCGACCGCGTCCGCGACCCCCGTGACGGTGCCGGTGAGCACGCCGTCCTGCGCGCGCACGCTCCATTCCTCGCGCGGCGCACGGTCCGACAGGGGCACCGCGAGGGCGCCGAGGGTGCGGCCGGAGGCGAGCGCGGCCAGCAGGCTCGCGGCCTCGTCACCCTCGCACCCGAGCAGCGCCTCGGTCGCGACGACGGCACTGGTCAGGTACGGGACCGGCGTGACCGCCCGGCCCAGCTCCTCGAGCACGACGGCCGCTTCGCGGTGCGAGGCGCCCTGGCCGCCGCGGTCCTCCGGGACGAGCAGGCCCGCGAGGCCCATGGTCTCGGCCAGGTTCTTCCACAGGGCCCGGTCGTGGGGCTCGTCCGTCTCCGCGCGGGCCTGGACGGCGGCGGCGTCGCTGTGGTCGGCGAGCAGGTCGCGGACCGCGGACCGCAGCGCTTCCTCTTCCTCCGTGTAGAGGAGGTCGGGCTGATGGCTCATCGGGAGAGGTCCTTCCAGGCGACGTCCTTGTCGGTGCGCGGCTCGGGCGGAAGGCCCAGGACCCGCTCGGCGACGATGTTCAGCAGGATCTCGCTCGTCCCGCCCTCGATGCTGTTGCCCTTGGCGCGCAGATAGCGGTACCCGGCCTCGCGGCCCGCGAAGTCGACGAGCTCGGGGCGGCGCAGCGTCCAGTCGTCGTACAACAGGCCCTCTTCGCCGAGGAGTTCGACCTCAAGACCGCTGATCTCCTGGTTGAGGCGCGCGAAGCCGAGCTTCATGCCGGCGCCCTCGGGGCCCGGCTGGCCCGCGACGAGCTGCTGGCGCAGCCGCTCGCCGGTGAGCCGGGCGACCTCGGCCTCCACCCACAGGGTGACGAGCCGCTGGTGCAGGTCCTGGGTGCGCAGCTCCGGGCGCTCGCGCCAGGTCCGCGCGGCGATGCCGATCAGGCCGCCCTCGCGCGGGATGCGGGCGCCGCCGATCGCGACGCGCTCGTTGTTCAGCGTGGTCTGGGCGACCTTCCAGCCGTCGCCGACCTCGCCGAGGCGGTGGGCGTCGGGGATGCGGACACCGGACAGGAAGACCTCGTTGAACTCGGCCTCGCCCGTGATCTGGCGCAGCGGGCGCACGTCGACGCCGGGGTCCGTCATGTCGCAGACGAAGTAGGTGATGCCCCGGTGCTTGGGCACGTCCGGGTCGGTGCGGGCGATGAGGATGGCGAAGCGGGCGTTGTGCGCGCCGGAGGTCCACACCTTCTGCCCGTCGACCGTCCACGTGTCGCCGTCGCGCACGGCGCGGGTGCCGAGCGCGGCGAGGTCCGAGCCCGCGCCCGGCTCGCTGAACAGCTGGCACCACACCTCCTCGCCGGTCCACAGCGGCCTGAGGAAGCGCTTCTTCTGCTCGTCGGTTCCGTACCGGAGGATGGTGGGGGCGGCCATGCCGAGCCCGATCCCGTTGCGCCGGGGGTCGTTGTCGGGGGCGCCCGCGGCCTCGAGCTCGGCGTCCACGACGGCCTGGAGGGCGCGCGGCGCGTCGAGTCCGCCGAGGCCCTGCGGGTAGTGCACCCAGGCGAGTCCGGCGTCGAAGCGGGCCCGCAGGAAGTCCTCGCGCCCGGTCGTGGCGGGCGGGTGCGCGGCCAGGAACCGGCGGGTCAGCGACCGGAGTTCTGCGGCGTCGGCGCTCATGCGGCGGCCCCTTCCGTGCGGGCGTCGAGTCCGGGCACGACGACGACGCGGCCCGTGGTGACGCCGTCGGCGACGCGCTGCACGGCGGCGGAGGCGCCGTCGAGGGCGACGCGCTCGCTGACGAGCGGCTTGACGGCGCCACGCGCGGCGAGCTCGGTCAGCCGCTCGTGGCAGTGCGGGATCAGCTTCGGGTTCTTGCTCGCGTACAGGCCCCAGTGGAGGCCCATGATCGAGTAGTTCTTGACCAGCGCGTGGTTGAGCGCCGGGCTCGGGATGCTGCCCGAGGCGAAGCCGACGACGACGATGCGGCCCTCGAAGGCGACGGTCTTGGCGGACTGGGTGTAGGCGTCGCCGCCGACCGGGTCGTAGACGACGTCGGCGCCCTTGCCGCCGGTGGCCTCCTTGACGGCGGCGATGACGTCCTCGGAGCGGCGGTCGATCACGACGTCGCAGCCGAGCCCGGCGGCGACCGCGGCCTTCTCGGGGCCGCCGACGACGCCGATGACACGGGCGCCCGCCGCCTTGCCGAGCTGTACGGCCGCGGAGCCGACACCGCCGGCGGCGGCGTGCACGAGGAGCGTCTCGCCCGCCTGGAGGCGGGCGCGCTGGTGCAGGCCGAACCAGCCGGTCTGGTAGCCGATGTGCAGGGCGGCCGTCTCCGCGTCGTCGAGCGCCTCGGGTGCGGGCAGCAGGGCGCGGGCGTCGGCGACGGCGTACTCGGCGAAGCCGCCGTGGGGCAGCACCGGGTTGGCGATGACGCGGCGGCCGTCCTCGGTCTCGCCGCAGATCTCGACGCCGGGCGTGAACGGGAGCGGGGGCCTGACCTGGTACTGACCACGGCAGAGCAGGGCGTCCGGGAAGTTGATGGCGGCGGCGCGCACCTTGAGCAGGACCTGCCCCTCGCCGGGGACGGGGCGCTCGGTCTCGTCGAGGCGCATCACCTCGCTCGGCTCGCCGTTCTCGTGCACTTGCCATGCCTGCATGCGGGGCCTCCACGGGACTGCGTCGTCACACCGGGTTCCTCGGCCGGTCACCGACCGGCCCAGCCGCATACTAAGCGGTCGCTTGCCCTTCTGTGAATGCCTCCCCGCGAACGACCCGCCCGACTCCGGCCGGGTCAGTCCTGCGCCGCCCGGGACGGCCGCGCCCGGACGTGCATCCGCTCGCCCTGCGGCCCGAAGAGGCTCAGGAACTCGGCGGGCCCCTCCCCCGTCGACCCGAACCAGTGCGGGACGCGCGTGTCGAACTCGGCGGCCTCCCCCGGCCCGAGCACCACGTCGTGCTCACCGAGCACGAGGCGCAGCCGGCCCGAGAGCATGTAGATCCACTCGTACCCCTCGTGGGTCTGCGGGTCCGGCTCCAGGTTCCGCTGGGGCTCGATGACCTTGTACGCCTGCAGCCCGCCCGGCTGCCGGGTCAGCGGGTACATCGTGCGGCCGAAGTGCGTGATCGGCTTGGCCCGCACCCGGGGGTCACCGACCGGTGGCGCACCGACCAGCTCGTCCAGCGCGACCTGGTGGGCGCGCGCGATGGGCAGGAGCAGCTCCAAGCTGGGCTTGCGCAGGCCGGACTCCAGGCGGGAGAGCGTGCTCACCGAGATGCCGGTGGCCTCGGAGAGGCCGGACAGGGTGGCACCGCGCTCCTTGCGCAGGGCTCTGAGCCGTGGCCCGACGCCCGAGAGCACGGCGTCCGTGCTCGCCTCGGGCTGCTCGTCGGTGGGGGTGCGATCGTGCGGCGTCATGCTTCCATTGCAGTTTCGGCAAAGCCGTTTGTCAATATGTGAGCGTCAGGTGCACCTTCGAGAGCGAGGGTTTCCCACGTTCACGCGAGGTGGTCATGATGAGCAGCACCCAGCAGCACCGGCAGGACGCGCACGACGCACACGACGCACACGGCCCGTACGACGGACAGGACGCGGACGCGCCCGGCCGGCACGGCAGCTACGACGTGGTGGTGGTCGGCGGCGGCGCGGCGGGCCTCTCCGCCGCCCTGATCCTCGGCCGCTCGCGCCGCTCCGTGCTCGTCGTCGACGCGGGCGAGCCGCGCAACGCACCGGCCGCACACATGCAGGGCTACCCCTCGCGCGACGGCATGCCGCCGGCCGAGTTCCTCGCCGTCGTGCGCGCGGAGGTCGCCGGGTACGGCGGCGTCCTGGTCCGGGACCGGGTGACGCACGCGGCGCCGGACGGCAGCGGCGAGTTCGACGTGACGCTCGCCGGCGGTGGCCGGGTGCACGCGCGCCGGCTCGTCGTCGCGACCGGCCTCGTCGACGAGCTGCCGGACGTGCCGGGCCTCGCCGAGCGCTGGGGCCGCGACGTGATCCACTGCCCGTACTGCCACGGCTACGAGGTGCGCGACCAGCCGGTCGGGGTGCTGTACTCCCCCGCGGCGGGCATCCACCAGGCGCTCCTGTTCAGCCAGTTGTCGGACGACGTCACACTGTTCCTGGACGGGGCCGACGAGGACGCGCTGCCGGACGCCGACTGGCAGCTGCTCGCGGCGGCCGGGGTGAGCGTGGTGAGCGGGCCGGTCGCGGGGCTCGTCGTGACGGACGACCGGCTGACCGGCGTACGGCTCGCGGGCGGCCGGGTGTTCGCGCGCTCGGTCCTCGTGGTGGCGCCCAGAATGGTGCCGCGCGACACACTCCTGACCGCGCTCGGCGCCCGCACCCAGGAGACCCCCGCCGGACCGTTCACCGCGGTGGACGCGACGGGCCTGACGAGCGTGCCGGGCGTGTGGGCGGCGGGCAACGCGACCGGTCCGGCCGAGCAGGTCGTCCACGCGGCCGCCGCGGGGTACCGGGCGGGCACCGTCATCAACATGGACCTGCTGCACGCCGATCTGGAGCGGGCCGCCGAGCGGCGCCGCGCCGGGGTCTTCTCCCCCGAGGGCGAGCGCGCCGTGGCCCGGGCCCGCAAGGCGGCCGTGCCGAGCTGACGCGGCCGCGTTCGGCCCGGCCGCGGCGGGGCCGGGAAGCGGCGGCGGGCCGGGAAGCGAATCCGTCGCCGCGCAGGCATGGAAAGGTACGGCCGCGCGCGGTATCCATGCCCGCATGACCTCCCCGAGCCCGCTCCCCGGCCTGCCCGCTCCGCCCCCGCGCGGCTCCGCCGCACTGCCGCCGGGCAGCTACGACGGCCGGCTCGTCCTCGTGACCGGCGGCGGGACCGGGCTCGGCCGGGCCGTCGCCGCCGAGTTCGCCCGGCTCGGCGCGTCGCTGGTCCTGGTGAGCCGCAGTGACGAGCATCTGGCCCCCGCCCGCGCCGAGTTGGCGGCCGTCCCCGGAGCCGGGCGGGTCACGTCGGCGCTGTGCGACATCCGGGACGCCGAGCGGATCGCCGAGGCCTTCGACGCGGCCGTCGCCTCGCACGGGCGCCTCCCGGACGTCCTGGTCAACAACGCGGCGGCCAACTTCCCGGTCCCGGCCGAGGACCTGAGCCCCAACGGCTGGCGCGCGGTCGTCGACATCACGCTCACCGGCACGTTCCTCACGACGCGGGAGTTCGCGCGCCGGCACCTCGCCGCGGGCACCCCGGGCTCCGTCATCGCGGTCGGCGCGTCGTACGCGTGGACGGGCGGCCCCGGGTACGCGCACAGCGCCGCGGCCAAGGCGGGCGTCAAGAACCTGGTCGAGACGCTCGCCGTGGAGTGGGGCCCGTACGGGATCCAGGTCAACGGCCTGGTGCCGGGGCTGATGCCGCACGAGGACATGACCCGCGACATCCGCTCCGCGCTCGACCGCGCGCCGGACCCCGGCGCCCGCCAGCCCGCGCTGCGGGTGGGGGCGCCGCGGGAGCTCGGCTGGGCGGCCACCTTCCTCGCGTCGCCGTACGCGCGCTACATCAGCGGGCACACGCTCGTCGTCGACGGCGCGAACTGGCAGCGGCGCGACCTGGTCAACAGCCCGGTCACGCCGGTGCGCGAACAGCTCGGGCGCGCCCCCTTCGAGCTGCCCTGACACAGGGTCAGCCGATGCTCTGCCCGTACACGTGCTCGACCGACATCGTCATCAGGACTCGGCGGTCGGACACCATGACGGCGCGGTACTCGTCCCAGTCGGGGTGTTCGCCCGCGGCCCTGCGGTAGTAGTCGACCAGCGCCTCGACCTCGGCGCCCCGCGGGTCGGTGCCGGGGCCGACGAGGTCGACCGTGCCCTCGGCCGTCGCCCAGGAGCGCCCGTCCGGGCCGGTGACCTCCAGGGCGGCCCGCGGGTCACGGCGCAGGTTCGCCGTCTTCGCGCGCCCCTCGGTCATCGACACGTAGAGCGTCTCGGCCGCCCGGTCGTAGAACGGCATGACGGGTGAGAGCTGGGGGCGCCCGTCGGACTTGAGGGTGGCGAGGACGCCGAGGCGGCTCCCGGCGAGGAGGGCGCGGGGGTCGAACGGTGCGGAGGTCATGGCTGCCTTCCGGACGGATCGGTCTGCGGACGTCCGGGCCGCGGCGGCCCGGACGTCGGTCAGAACCCCCGGGCGGCGCCGCTTCTTCCCGCCGCGCCGGCGGACCACCCGGACAGGTGGCTACGCACCGCGGAACCGGGGCGGCCTGCGCCCCGCCCGGGCGGTGAACCCCTCGGTGGCGTCCTGCGAGGTGAGCGTCAGGGCGGCGCTCGTCGCGACACGGTCGAGGGCCGCGTCCAGACCCGCGTCCGCGTAGGCGTCGATGTCCCGCTTGACCGACTGCACCGCGAGCGGTGCGTTCGCGGCGATCTCGGCGGCCGTCGCGCGCGCCGTCCGCTCCAGGGCGTCGGCCGGGACCACCTCCTGGAGGAGGTGGAGCCGGTACGCGGTGGCGGCGTCGATCCGCCGCCCGGTCAGCGCCAGGTACTTGGCCCAGCCGGCACCGGCCTCCCGCGCGATCCGCAGGTCGCCGCCCGCGTCGACGGCGACGCCGAGCTGCGCCTCGGGCAGCGCGAACACCGCGTCCTCGGCCGCGATCCGCACGTCCGCCATCAGGGCGAGCTCGAAGCCGAAGCCCAGGCAGTAGCCCTGCACCGCGGCGACGACGGGCTGCGGGAGCCCGGCGAACGCGGCGAAGCGCTCGTGCACCCAGCGGATGCCCTCGTAGTACCCGCGGGCACGGGCGGCGCCGCTCTCGCCCTCGATGCCGCCGCCGGGCGCCGTGACGTCGATCCCCGCGCAGAACGCGCGACCCTCCGCGCGCACCAGCACGACCCGGACGCGGTCGTCGAAGCGGATCCGGTCGGTCAGCACGCCGAGCTGCCGACTCGCCTCCCAGCTCCAGGCGTTGAGTTTGGCCGGACGGCACAGCGTGAGCACGCCGATCCCGTCCGGTTCGACGTCGAGCCGCAGCCGCAGCCCGTCCCCGTCGGGCAGGGTGCCGTCGGTCGTGTCGATCATGCTGCCTCCAGCCGGGCTCGGGCTCCGCGGGCGGCGCGCAGCGTACCGGCTGCGGCCGCGACCTTGAAGACCCGGCACGCGGGCGTCCCGGAGCCGAGCAGGGAGGCGAGCGGGCAGCCGAGCGCGGCGGCGAACAGGGAGTAGACACTGTCTACTCCGATCATGTAGACAGTGTCTATGCAGCGAGAGAACGAGCACGGACGGACCGACACCGGCGGGAGCGGCGGCGCGGGGCTGCGCGAGCGGCTCGTCGACGCGGGCGTGGCCCTGGTCGCCGAGGACGGCGCGGCGGCGCTGTCCCTGCGGGAGATCGCGCGCCGCGCGGGTGTCTCGCACGGCGCCCCGCGGCGCTGGTTCCCCACCCACCTGGAGCTCCTGTCGGCCATCGCCCGGCGCGGCTTCGCCGACCTGGGCGCACGGGCCGCCGCAGCCGTCGACGGGACGGATCCGGACCCGCGTGCCCGGATCGCCGTCCTGGCCCGGGTCTACCTGGACTTCGCGGCGGAGCAGCGCGGCATGTACGAGCTGATGTTCCGTCACGACCTGCTGGAGAGCGACCGGTTCGGGCTGCGTGAGACGAGCCTGCCGCTGTTCGGGACGCTGGTGGAGCTGGTGGCCGAGGCCCGGCCGGGGGCCGAACCCGCGGTCGTGGCGGGGGCGTTGTGGGCGAACCTGCACGGGGTGGCTCAGCTGTGGGGCTGGGGCAGTCTCCAGCTCGCCACCGGCTCCGCGGACCCAGGCCCGCTGCTCGCCGCCGTCCTGACCGCCCACCTCGGCCCGGCCGCCCGGTGAGCGCCGCGGCACACCGCCGGGTGGCGCTCGCCGGCAGCGTGGTCGGGGCGGTGCTGGTCGCGCTCGACGGCACCGTGCTCACCATCGCGCAGCCCGCGCTCAAGGACGATCTGGGAGCGAGCCTCGACGCGGTGCAGTGGACCAGCACCGCCTATCTGATCACCGTGGCGAGCCTGCTCGTCTTCGCGGGCCGGCTCGGCGACCGGTACGGGCACCGGCGTCTGTTCGGGTACGGGATGCTCGGCTTCGCGGCGGCCTCGGCGGGCGTCGGCCTCGCGCCCGGCACGGGCTGGCTGATCGCGGGCCGGGTGGCGCAGGGGGTGTGCGGTGCGCTGCTCCAGCCCGCGACGCTCGGCATGCTGCGGGCGGCGTTCCCGGCGGACCGGCTGGGACCGCCCATCGCCGCGCGCACCGCCGCGATCGGGCTCGCGGCCGCGGCCGGACCGCTGGTCGGCGGCATCCTGACGACCCGGTTCGGATGGCGCTCGGTGTTCTTCCTCGGCGTGCCGCCCGCGGTGGTGATCGCCGCGCTGGTGCTGCTCGTCCGCGCCCCCGGGCCGACACCGCGCCCCGCACGAGCGGCCGGGCTCGACCCGGGCGGGGCGCTGCTGCTCGGCTGTGCGCTGGCCGGTCTGGTGACGGCGCTCGTGTCCCCGCACGGGGCATCCGCGGTGGCCGCCCTCGCCGGTGCGACGGGTGCGGCGCTGCTCCTGGTGCGGCACGAACGGCGGACCGCCGACCCGCTGCTCGCCCCGGCGGTCGTCGCCACGCCCGTCACGGCCGCGGCGCTCGGCATCCTCCTGACCGCGTCCGCCGCCCTGTTCGGCGCACTGTTCACGGCGACGTACTTCCTTCAGGAGCTGATCGGCCTCGATCCTCTGGGGACGGCGCTGCGCATGGCGCCGCTCGCGCTGTGCATGGTGGCGGCGGCGCCGCTCGGCGCCGTGCTGCTGCGCCGGTGCGGCGCACGGGCGACGACGACGGGCGGGCTCGTCGTCCTGAGCGTCGGCGTGCTGGCCTTCGGGCGGCTCGGCCCGGGAGCGTCCGCCGCCGCGACCGGGCTCTGCGCCGCCGCGATGGGGGCCGGGTTCGGCACGGTCATGGTGAGCGCGACGGAGGTCCTGGTGCGGCGGGCGCCGAAGGCCGACGCAGGAGTCGCGGGCGGGCTGCAGCAGACGGCGATGAACGTCGGCCCGACGCTCGGGGTGGCGCTGACGACGATGATGCTCGCGTCCGGCGGCACCGGGCAGCACGACGCGCTCGGCGCCGGGTTCGCCGCGTCGATGCGGACGGCCCTGACGGTCCTCGCGGCGCTCACGGCCGTCGCCGCGGTCGCCGCGCTGCGTGCGCTGCCCGCCGGGGCCCCGCCGCACCCGGCCCCGGAGGTCAGCGGCTG
The DNA here is from genome assembly GCF_009870065.1 of Streptomyces sp. SID5785. Taxonomy (GTDB): domain Bacteria; phylum Actinomycetota; class Actinomycetes; order Streptomycetales; family Streptomycetaceae; genus Streptomyces. The sequence goes on from NZ_WWIA01001091.1 coordinate 12,984, forward strand.
AACAGCTCGAACGGCACGGCGGGCCGGCCGCCGAACCGGTCGGCCGCCGCCTGCGCGTTCCCGGTGAGGAAGGTGCGGCAGTAGGTCTCCGGGTCCTCGTCCGTCAACACCTCGATGTAGGTGCGGTGTTCGAGCAGGGAGCGGACGGACCGCTCCAGTCCGGGCGTCGCGTCGACGGCGTGCGTGGGCCGCACGGAGCCCGCGACGGCCACCCACTTCACGCCGTTCCACGGCTCGAGTCCCTGCTCGGTCAGCTCGGGGAAGATCCAGCGGTTGCCCGCGTCCCCCGCCGCGTCGAGCGTGGCCCGGCCGACGGCGACGTGGTCGGGGGTGTTCCAGTACACGCCGCCCCATGTGTCGCGGTGGTTGAGCGTGACGACCAGCTCGGGACGGTGGCGGCGGATCGCGGCGGCGATGTCGCGGCGCAGGGCCGTGCCGTACTCGATGACGCCGTCGCGGTGGTCGAGGAACTCCACGGTGTCGACCCCGACGACGGCGGCACTGGCCCGCTGCTCCTGCTCGCGCAGCGGGCCGCACTTCGCCGGCTCCAGCGTGTCGATCCCGGCCTCGCCGCGGGTCGCGAGGACGTACGTGACCTCGCGGCCCGCGTCCGTCCACGCGGCGACGGCCGCGGCACAGCCGTACTCGAGGTCGTCGGGGTGGGCGACGACGGCCAGGGCCCGGGTCCAGTCCTCGGGCATCGGCTCCAGCGGGGCGGTTTCCTTCGCGGGCTCACTCATGTCCGGCAGCGTATGCGGCCGGGGCGCGGCCCGCGCGGTTTCCCGACCGCCGGCGGAGCGCCCCGGCCTAGACCTCGCCGCGCACCATTCCCAGCAGCCGGTCGAGGACGCGGGGCCCGCCCGCGCGGACCCCGTCGTGCTCGAACTCGTTCGTGACCCAGCACCGCGCGCCCCGGATCCGCTCGGCGGTGCGCAGCGACATCTCGCGGTCGACGTACATGTCGTCGAAGTAGACGGCCGCGGCGACCGGCACCTCGTTCGCGGCGAGCCGCGTCGGATCGTAGAGCGGGGCCCAGCCGGTCCGGGCGGCGACGAGCTCCGCCGCCTCCTTCAGGGGGCGCAGCGCCGGGTCGGCGTCGAACTGCCAGGGGTGCACGCTCTCCCCCGTGAACAGCAGCGGGCCACCGTTCACCAGCGTCTTCTCCCCGTCGAACTGGGGGAATCCGCCGCGCACCCGCTCCGCGGACCAGTCGGTGGCGCGGCCGCCCTGGGCGTAGATGACCTCGTGCAGGACCGCGTAGAGCGGGTTGCTCGCGTACGACAGGGCCGCGACGAGCTGCTCCTGGAACGCGTCGGAGAGCTCGCGGCCGCCGGGGGTGCGCACGAACGCGTCCTCCAGCAGGTAGTGCAGCCGGTCGCTGCCGTCCCCGCCGCCGAGCCAGATGCCGAGGGACTGGAACGCCTCCAGGGTGAGCCGGTAGCCGCCCGGCAGGACGGGCTCGCGCTCCAGGACGAACGCGCCGATCTCGCGGGCCCGCTCGACGTCCATGGGGTACCGGGCGTAGTGCGCGCGGACCTTGCGCTCGATGCGCGGGAACGCGGCGCGGTAGACGTCGTCGGCGTGCCCGTCGAGGGCGGGCAGCCCGCCGGTGATCAGGGCGGCGGCCAGGCCCTCGGGCGCCGTCGACAGGTAGTGCGTGGCGCAGAAGCCGCCGAAGCTCTGGCCGAGCACGGTCCAGGGGGCGCCGCCCGTGACCTCACGGCGGATCAGTTCGCAGTCGCGGACGATGGAGTCGGCCCGGAACAGGCCCAGGTACGCGGCCTGCCGCTCGGCGTCGCCGCGCAGCGGGAGGGTCTGCCGGTTGACCGGGCTCGAGGCGCCGGTGCCGCGCTGGTCGAGGAGCAGCACACGGTGGTCCTGCAGGGCGCGGCCGAGCCAGGCCTGCTTTCCGGAGAAGCGGTGGGCACCGAAGCCGGGGCCGCCCTGGAGGTAGAGCAGCCAGGGCAGATTCTCGTGCTCGCGGCCCGCGGCGACCACCTCGCGCGCGTACAGCTCGATCTGCTCGCCGTCCGGGGCCTCGTGGTCCGTCGGGACGGTGAAACGGCGGTCGGTGAGGACGACCCCGGGCTGCCGGTATCGCGCGGCGCTCAATTCGACTCCATGACGGCTGCTGGGACAGGGCTGGGACGGGTGCTCGGATGACGGTACCCGGGCGCCGGAATCCGGACGGCCCGGTCCGCACCAGTTCAGCACATCCGTGCCGGGCCCCGGCTCAGCGGGGGCCGAGGCTGGAGCCGCGCACCACGAGTTCGGGCTGGAGGACGACGCGGCGGTGCTCGTGTCCGCCCTCCGGTGCGTCGACGGCGGCGATCTCCTCGAGGAGCAGGCCCGCGGCGAGGGCGCCCATGGTCACGGCGGGCTGGCGCACGGAGGTGAGCGGAACGGCCGCCGCGGCCGCGAACTCGATGTCGTCGTACCCCACGATGGCGATGTCCTCGGGGACCCGGACGCCCGCCGCGTACAGGGCCTGGAGCACACCGAGCGCGAGCAGGTCGTTCGCGCAGAACACGGCGGTCGGCCGGTCCGAGAGACCCAGCAGACGGGCGCCCGCGTCCCGGCCGGCCGCCACGTCGAGCCGGTCGGTGGGCAGTTCGTGCAGCGCGGAGGCGGGCACCCCGGCCTCGGCGAGCGCGCGCAGAACGCCCCGGCGCCGGTCGGCGACCTGGTTGAGCGCGGGCGGTCCGCTCACGTACGCGATGCGGCGGTGGCCGGCGTCGACGAGGTGCCGCGCGGCGAGCGCCCCGCCGGCGACGTCGTCGACGGAGACCGAGCACTCGGTGGCGCCCTCGGCGACCCGGTCGACGAGCACGAAGGGGATGTCGTGGCGCCGGAAGCGGTCCACCGTGGCGCCGGTCGCCTCGGCCGGCGTGAGCAGCACGCCGCGCACCCGCTGCTCCGCGAAGAGCGACAGATAGTCGGCCTCCTCGGAGACGCTCTGCGCGCTGTTGCAGACCATGACGCCGAGCCCGGCCGCGCGGGCGGCGCGCTCGGCGCCGCGCGCGACGTCGACGAAGAACGGGTTGCCCATGTC
>NZ_WWIA01001092.1 GCF_009870065.1 Streptomyces sp. SID5785
TCTCGCCTACCGGGTTAGCTGACGGGTTCGGAGCAGGAAGGTCTCCTACGGACTCCCTCCCCGTGCGGGAAGGCCGTCCGATTCACCCCAGGGACTGCGGTGGGTCCCCGGCTCCCCTGGCTCGCGCCGTGGGGGACTCGGCGATGACTGCCCCGTGTCGCGGGCGCGGCACATAGGTGGCGGACAGCCGGACCGACGCTAAGCGGGACATCTTTCAATCAACAAACGGATCCCCGCTTTTGTAGCGCATGCCACAGGCCACACGGGCAACCTCTATGCCAATTCGGGCATTTGCGACTCGCGTCGGGTCGGACGGCTGATCAATAGCGGATCAATCGTGACTCCTGGAGCCCCGGGAGACGTGACGAAGCCCCGGAGGCTGACGTGCCTCCGGGGCCTGTCTCCGCGCGTCCCGCCGGCCGCGTGTCAGGCCGCGACCACCGTCACCTCGCCGATACCGAGCGCCTTGACGGACTCCTCGATCTGCGCGGCGTCGCCCACCAGGATCGTCAGCAGCCGGTCCGCGGGGAACGCGCTCACGACGGCCGCGGTGGCCTCCACGGTGCCCGTCTCGGCCAGCCTGCGGTACAGCTGCGCCTGGAAGTCGTCGGGCAGATGCTGCTCCACCTGGTCGGCGAGCGTGCCCGCGACCACGGCCGCCGTCTCGAACTTGAGCGGGGCCACTCCCACCAGGTTCTGCACCGCGGTGTCCCGCTCGGCGTCCGTGAGGCCCTGCGCCGCGAGGGTGCGCAGCACCGTCCAGAGGTCCTCGAGCGCAGGACCGGTGTTGGGCGTGTCGACCGAGCCGCTGATGGCGAGCAGCGCGGCGCCGGTGCCGTCCGGCAGCGAACGCAGCACCTGCGCGAAGGACCGCACCCCGTAGGTGTAGCCCTTCTCCTCGCGCAGCACCTTGTCCAGACGCGACGTCAGGGTGCCGCCGAGGCAGTACGTGCCGAGCAACTGCGCGGCCCACACCGCATCGTGCTTGTCCGGTCCGACGCGGCCGATGAACAGCTGGGTCTGGACGGCCCCGGGGCGGTCCACGATGACGACCCGGCCCGTGTCGTCGGCGGTGATCGGCCTGGCGGGCCACGGCTGCGCCGTGTCACCCGTCCAGGCGCCCAGGGTGTCCTTCAGGAGCGTGTCCAGGTCGACACCCTCCAGATCGCCGACCACGACCGCCGTGGCGGTGGCCGGACGGACGTGCCGCTCGTAGAAGGCCCTGACGGCCCCGGCGTCGATCGCCTCGACCGTCTCCTCGGTGCCCTGGCGGGGGCGCGACAGCCGCGAGTCGGCGGGGAAAAGCTGCTTGGAGAACTCCTTCGACGCGCGCCGCGGCGGGTTGGCGCTCTCGTGCGGGATCTCGTCGAGCCTGTTGCGCACCAGGCGCTCGATCTCGCTCTCGTCGAACGCCGGGGCGCGCAGGGCGTCGGCCAGGAGGGCGAGCGCCTTCGGGAGGCGGGAGACGGGCACCTCGAGGGAGACCCGCACACCGGGATGGTCCGCGTGCGCGTCCAGGGTGGCGCCGCAGCGCTCCAGCTCCGCCGCGAACTCCTCCGCGGAGTGGCGGTCGGTCCCCTCGGTGAAGGCGCGCGCCATGATCGTGGCGACGCCGTCGAGCCCCGCGGGCTCGGCCTCGAGGGGGGCGTCCAGATTGATCTCGACGGCGACCACCTGCTGGCCCGGACGGTCGCAGCGCAGCACCGTCAGTCCGTTGCCCAGAGTGCTGCGCGCGGGGGCCGGGAAGGCCCAGGGCCGGGCGGCGGCGGCCTGCGGCCGCGGGTGGAAGTCCATGCTCGCGAGCTGCTCGGTCACCGGCCCGCCTCCTCGTCGCTCGGGTCGCTGTCGCTGTCGCTGCTGTCGTCGCCGTCCGCGCCGTCACCGGCGGGCGCCGTGGGTTCGTACACGAGGACCGCGCGGTTGGCGGCGTGCAGGCGCGCCTTGGCGACCTCCTGGACCTCCTGCGCGGTCACGTCCAGGACGCGCTGCACCGCGGTGAACGCCAGGGTCGGGTCGCCGAACAGCACGGCGTAGTGACACAGCTCGTCGGCCCGGCCGGAGACGGTCCCGAGCCGGTCGAGCCACTCGCGCTCCAACTGCGCCTGGGCCCGCTCCATTTCCTCGGGACTCGGGCCCTCCTCGGCGAACCGCGCCAGCTCCTCGTCGACGGCGGCCTCGATCACCGGCACCTCCACGTCGCCGGAGGCGACGACCTGGAGAAGGCCGAGGGAGGGCGCGCCGACCAGACGCAGCAGGCCGAAGCCCGTGTCGACCGCCGTGCGGTCGCGGCGCACCAGGCGGTTGTAGAGCCGCGACGACTCACCGCCGCCGAGCATGGTCAGGGCGAGGTCGGCCGCGTCGCACGCGCGCGGGCCGTCAGCGGGGAGCCGGTACGCGGCCATCAGGGCACGCGCCGGAACCTCCTCCTCGACGATCTCGCGGTGCTGCCCGCCGAGCACGTCGGGCAGGGATCCGTCACGCGGGACGGGCTTGCCCTCGTGCGCGGGGATGGAGCCGAAGTACTTCTCGACCCAGGCGAGCGTCTGCTCGGGGTCGATGTCCCCCACCACGGAGAGCACCGCGTTGTTCGGCGCGTAGTAGGTGCGGAAGAACGCACGGGCGTCCTCGAGGGTGGCCGCGTCCAGGTCGGCCATGGAGCCGATCGGCGTGTGGTGGTACGGGTGGCCCTCGGGGTACATGAGGGCGAACAGCTTCTCGCGCGCGGTGCCGTACGGCAGGTTGTCGTAGCGCTGGCGGCGTTCGTTCTTCACCACATTGCGCTGATTCTCCATCGACTCCTCGTCGAGGGCCGTCAGCAGCGAACCCATGCGGTCCGCCTCCAGCCAGAGCGCCAGCTCCAGCTCGTGCGCGGGCATGGTCTCGAAGTAGTTCGTCCGCTCGAAGCTCGTCGTGCCGTTGAGCGAGCCGCCGGCGCCCTGGACGAGCTCGAAGTGTCCGTTGCCCGAGACCTGCTTCGAGCCCTGGAACATCAGGTGCTCGAAGAGATGGGCCAGGCCCGTCCGGCCCTGGACCTCGTGACGCGAGCCGACGTCGTACCAGAGGCAGACCGCCGCGACCGGGGTCAGGTGGTCCTCGGAGAGCACCACGCGCAGGCCGTTGGCCAGCCGGTGCTCGGTCGCTGTCAGGCCGCCGGAGCCGGCCTCGGCCTCGGCCGTGTGACCCATGGGCATGTACGTCCCTTCGATCGCGGAGAACTGCACGAAAGCGCAGAACTGCTGCCAGTCCCGCCACTGTATGCAAGCGTGCTGGTACCTGGCGAAGTTCCCGCCGGGGCTACGCCGTAAGCGAGCGGAAAGTGCCTCTCCGGCGGCTGCCGCCCGCCCTGCGCGCGCCTGCCGCGCCCCCGTCACCGGCGGCGAACCAGCCGGTATGGACGGGTCGCGATCGGTGTTGTCAGTGCGGCGGTCCACAATGGTCCGCGACAGTTCTCGTTCATGTACCCGTTCATGTTGGTGAAGGAGCCGCAGCAGCGATGGCCCGCCGCAGCACGAAGACCCCGCCGCCCGACGACTTCGAGGAGAAGATCCTCGACATCGACGTGGTCGACGAAATGCAGGGCTCCTACCTGGAGTACGCGTACTCGGTGATCTACTCGCGCGCCCTGCCCGACGCGCGCGACGGGATGAAGCCCGTCCACCGGCGGATCGTCTACCAGATGAACGAGATGGGCCTGCGCCCCGAGCGCGGCTACGTGAAGTGCGCACGTGTCGTCGGCGAGGTCATGGGTAAGTTGCACCCCCATGGCGACGCGTCGATCTACGACGCCCTGGTGCGCCTGGCTCAGCCGTTCTCCATGCGCGTCCCCCTGGTCGACGGTCATGGGAACTTCGGCTCGCTGGGCAATGACGACCGCCCGGCGGCGATGCGGTACACGGAGTGCCGCATGGACGCGGCTGCCTCCCTGATGACCGAGTCGATCGAAGAGAACACGGTCGACTTCGCACCGAACTACGACGGCCAGGAGCAGGAGCCCGTCGTCCTCCCGGCGGCGTACCCGAACCTGCTGGTGAACGGCGCCTCCGGCATCGCCGTCGGCATGGCGACGAACATGCCGCCGCACAATCTGGGCGAAGTGATCGCGGCCGCCCGCCACTTGATCCGGCACCCGGGCGCCGACCTCGAGACGCTCATGAAGTACGTCCCCGGGCCCGACCTGCCGACGGGCGGCAAGATCGTCGGCCTCTCCGGCGTCCGGGACGCGTACGAGACGGGCCGCGGCACCTTCAAGATCCGGGCGACGGTCTCGGTGGAGGCCGTGACGGCGCGCCGCAAGGGCCTGGTCGTCACGGAGCTGCCCTTCGCGGTGGGCCCCGAGAAGGTCATCACGAAGATCAAGGAACTGGTCGGCTCGAAGCGGCTCCAGGGCATCGCCGACGTCAAGGACCTCACCGACCGCGAGCACGGTCTGCGCCTGGTCATCGAGATCAAGAACGGCTTCGTGCCCGAGGCCGTCCTGGAGCAGCTCTACAAGCTGACGCCGATGGAGGAGTCCTTCGGTATCAACAACGTGGCGCTGGTCGACGGCCAGCCGCTCACGCTCGGCCTCAAGGAGCTCCTCGAGGTCTACCTGGACCACCGCTTCACCGTGGTGCGCCGCCGCAGCGAGTTCCGCCGCGGCAAGAAGCAGGACCGCCTCCACCTGGTGGAGGGTCTCCTCGTCGCCCTCCTGGACATCGACGAGGTCATCCGGCTGATCCGCTCCAGCGACAACAGCGCGCATGCCAAGGAGCGCCTGATGGAGCGCTTCTCCCTGAGCGACATCCAGACGCAGTACATCCTGGACACCCCGCTGCGCCGGCTCACCAAGTTCGACCGCATCGAGCTGGAGGCGGAGCGCGACAAGCTCAACGGCGAGATCGACGAGCTGACCGGCATCCTGGATTCCGACGCCGAGCTGCGCAAGCTGGTCTCCGCCGAACTGGCCGCGGTGGCGAAGAAGTTCGGCTCCGACCGCCGCACCGTGCTCCTGGAGTCCGCGGGCGCGCCTGTGGCCGCCGTTCCGCTCCAGGTGGCCGACGACCCGTGCCGCGTCCTGCTCTCCTCGACGGGCCTCCTCGCGCGTACCGCCTCGGACGAACCCCTCGACGCCGACGAGGGAGCCAAGCGCGTCAAGCACGACGTGATCGTCTCGGCGGTGCCCGCGACGGCCCGGGGCGAGGTCGGCGTGGTCACCTCGACCGGCCGGCTGCTGCGGCTGAACGTGATCGACCTGCCGCAGCTCCCGCCGACGGCCTCCGCTCCGAACCTGTCGGGGGGTGCGCCGATCACCGAGTTCCTGCCGTCCCTGGAGGCGGACGAGACGGTCGTGTGCCTCACCACGCTCGACGAGGCGTCGCCCGGGCTCGCGATCGGCACGGAGCAGGGCGTCGTGAAGCGCGTCGTGCCCGACTATCCGGCCAACAAGGAGGAGCTGGAGGTCATCGCCCTCAAGGACGGGGACCGCATCGTCGGCGCGGTCGAGCTGCGCACCGGCGAGGAGGACCTGGTCTTCGTCACGGACGACGCCCAGCTGCTGCGCTTCCAGGCGTCCGTCGTGCGCCCGCAGGGGCGTGCGGCAGGCGGCATGGCGGGCATCAAGCTGGCGACCGGAGCGAAGGTCATCTCCTTCACCGCCGTCGACCCGGCGGTGGATGCCATGGTGTTCACCGTGGCCGGCTCGCGGGGCACGCTGGACGACTCCGTGCAGACGACGGCGAAGCTCACGCCGTTCGACCAGTACCCGCGCAAGGGCCGCGCCACCGGCGGCGTGCGCTGTCAGCGCTTCCTGAAGGGCGAGGACTGCCTGAGCCTGGCTTGGGCCGGCCCGGTCCCCGCGCGCGCGGCGCAGAAGAACGGCACACCGGCCGAGCTGCCGGAGATCGACCCGCGGCGCGACGGGTCGGGGGTCTCGCTCCAGAAGACGGTCGCGGTGGTGGCCGGCCCGGTGTAGTCCTCCCGGCGGCGGCCTGTGCGCGCCAGGGCGGCCTACGTGCCCGAGGGCATGTGGGCCGCCTCCGGCGCGTCCGGGGCTTCGTCGCCCTTGTCCTGTACGTAGCGCAGGACGCCCCACATGGCGCGTTCGTCCGCGATGCTCGGGACGTGTGAGCGTTCGCCCTGTGAGGCGTGCGGAACGTCACGTGTGTGCGTGGCGTCCGTGACGTCCGTAGGCGTCCCTGCGGCCTCGTCGCTCCGGCAGGCACCGAGCTCCTTGTGGAGCGCCTCTGCGTCGATCCCGGCGCCGATGAGGACCAGCTGCGTCAGACGCTCTCCCGCGGGCCACGGCTCCGGGTAGAACCGCAGGAAGCGGCCCACGGCATGCACGGCGTACCGGTTGAGGGTGTCCCCCGTGCCGAAATCGACGTACCCCTTGATGCGGTACAGCCCGTCCGGGCGCCCGTCGAGGAACGCCATCAGCCGACGTGGGTCCATGGCCACGTCGGAGGTGAACGCGACGCTCTCGTAGGCGGCGTGCAGGTGCTCCTCGTGCCCGCGCCCGCCGTCCGGCTCCTGGCTCTCGGACGGGTTCCCGTCGTCGGACCGGTTCCCGTCGTGCCGGTGCAGGTCGTCGAACGACAGCTGTCCGATCCGCTCCTCGGTGGGCCGGCAGTCGAACAGCAGCTCGGGGTCGATCCGCGCGTAGGAGGCGGTCACGACGGCCGCACGCTCCGCCGCCGCCCGCACGGCGTCGAGGACCCGCGTCCGCTCCGCGTCGGTGACCCGGTCCGCCTTGTTCACGACCACGAGGTCGGCGAGGCCCAGGTGGCGCTCCACCTCGGGGTGTTTCTCGCGGGTGGCGTCGAACTCGGCGGTGTCGACGACCTCGACGAGGCCTCCGTAGACGACACGCGGATTGTCGCTCGCGAGCACCATCCGCACGAGCTCCTGCGGCTCGGCGATGCCACTCGCCTCGATGACGATGACGTCGATGGCATGGACGTCATGGACAGGGCGAGTCAACTTGTCGAGATAGACATCAAGTTCACTGGCGTCGACGGCACAGCACAGACAACCGTTGCCGAGCGACACGGTGGAGTCGCCGAGCTGCCCCGCGACGGCCATGGCGTCGATCTCGATCGACCCGAAGTCGTTGACGATGGCACCGATCCGGGTGCCTCCGCCGTGGTGCAGGAGGTGATTGAGCAGGGTCGTCTTCCCCGAGCCGAGGAAGCCCGCGAGGACGACGACGGGGATCTGCTGCGGACTGGCTTTGCTCAACGCGACCTCTCTCACACCGAAGCGTGCGCCGGACACGGGACCGGCTCTCGTACGAAGGATGACTGGCGCCCGTAGAAGGATGACTGGCGCCCCAGAATACGAGCGCGTAGAAACCCCATGAAGTGAACGATTGCTAACGGTGCTGCGTGGGCAGACGTTGGGCATGGCGCCGGTTTCCGCTCCGTGAGCACCCCCGCGCGCCTTCTCTTCGCCTCCCAGCCGATCAGAGCCGCTCGGCGCCCCGGGAGACTGCAAGCGCGCCGCCCACCGCTCGCCGGTCCCCGCATCCGTCGACCCACAACCGACGACCGGCGCACGGTCGCCTGATTCGGGGGTTGACATGGTCACAAAGAGTCACCGGGCACGTCGGCATGTGACGACGGCGGTCGTCGGCGCCCTGACAGGGTGCGCCGCGACCCATCTGTGGCAGCGGTTCGGCCCCGGCCCCAGAACGGACACGGAAGAGCTGCGGCGGCAGGCACGCGCCGAGCAGCGCCGCATGCACTGGGAACTGCTGAGCAAGGCCATCGACGACCCTGAGCTCGCGGTCGTGATCGACAACTACGGAGTGGAGCTCACGCCCGAGAAGAGGCGGCAGCTCATGTACGCCAACCTCTGGTACGTCAACGCGTTCCACAACTACGAGGCAGGACTGTTCGACCAGCGCGAGCTGTTCGGCGTGCTCCGCGAACTCTTCCAGAGTGCCTACATTCGCGAGTACTGGGAGATCACCCGCCCTCACCGCATCAACCTGGACCCCGACTGCAGCGAGGCCCGGATCGGGCGCATGGCCGAGACGCTGTTCCAGGAGATCGAGGCGGCGTCCGAGAGCGAGGAGTCGTGGTGGGTGGTGGGCGAGCCGCCGTCCGAGTGAAATTTCAGTGGCCAACTCGCCCTGAGGCAAGGCACATCGGTATCCTCACGGCGCACGAGCCTCTACTGTTTCACCGAAGCAGGAGAGGTCCGCCCAGGCCCGAGAAAGACCGGTTCACTTGAAGATCGTACGCCGCATCGGGGTGCCCCCGAGCGCACGTGGAAGCAGCTCCGGCGCCACCTGCCCCGATGTCTTCGAGCTCAGCGACGGCGACTTCGCCGTGATCGGGACCGAGGCGACCGAAAGGCTCAGGGCGGAGCTGCCGGCGGACGCGGGGGTCGCCGACTACGAACGCATCGTGATCGTGAACCGGGAGACCCTGCTCCGCGCCAAGAGGGACATTCCGGACGCGTGACATCGGACCGGCCCGCACAGAGCCGGTCCGAACCGATCAGTCGAGCGGCGGCACCGCCACCGGCGGCTCCACCCCCACATACCGCGCCGCCGGGCGAATGATCTTCGAATCCTCCGCCTGCTCCAGGATGTTGGCACTCCAGCCGACCACCCGCGCCGCGGCGAAGGTCGGGGTGAACATCGCGCGCGGCAGGCCGCACAGCTCCATGACGACCCCGGCGTAGAACTCCACGTTCGTGTGCAACTCCCGGCCGGGCTTGAGCTCGGCCAGGATCGCCTCCACGTGCCGCTCCACCTCCACGGCGAATGCGACCAGGGGCCCGCCGAACCCCTCGGCGATGCCTCGCAGCATGCGCGAACGCGGGTCCTCGGTGCGGTAGACGGGGTGCCCGAAGCCCATGATCCGGTCGCCCGCGAGGACCCGCTCACGGATCCAGGGGTCGATCCGGTCGGGCGTGCCGATGGCGTCGAGCGTGTCGAGCGCGCGGCTCGGCGCTCCGCCGTGCAGGGGGCCCGAGAGCGCCCCGACGGCGCCCACCAGGCAGGCGGCGGCGTCCGCTCCGGTCGAGGCGATGACCCGCGCCGTGAATGTTGACGCATTGAAGCCGTGATCAATGGTTGAGATCAGATACTGCTCCACGGCCCGTGCGCGGGATGGGTCCGGCTCCGAACCCGTGAGCATGTACAGGTAGTTGGCGGCGTACGAGAGGTCCTCGCGCGGCTCCACCGGTTCGAGCCCCTCGCCGAGCCGGTGCAGCGCCGTCAGCATGGTCGGGACGACGGCCGCGGCAGCCAGCGTGTCCTCACGGCGCCGCTCGGCGTCGATGTCGTAGACGGGCCGGAAGCCCTGCGAGGCGCCGAACAGCGAGAGCGCCGTCCGCAGGCCGGCGAGCGGACCGGACACCGCCCCGGCGCGTGCCACACCAGGCAGGGCCGCCCTGACCTCGTCCGGCAGGCGGCGCAGCTCGGCGGTCCTGCGCGCGAAGGCTTCCGACTCCGCCCGGCGCGGAAGCTCGCCGTGGATCATCAGGTACCAGACGTCCTCGAAACTGCGGGTCCGAGCGAGCTCGACGGCCGAGTACTGGCGGTAGTGATAGAAGCCTTCGCGCCCTCGGACGTCCCCGAGTGCGGTGTCGGTGACGACGACGCCCGCGAGGCCGCGCGGTACGTCGATGGCGGGGGTGGCGGCGGTGGCCGAGGTCCCGTTGAGCGACATGTGTTCCTCCCTGAACTTGATTCAACTGTCCACTCTTGACTTCAAGCCTGTCAATATTGATTGAATCAATACATGCTTGACGGATACGGTGACGCGCATGAGGGACCAAGAACGGGCAGGCGCCCCTGAACCCCGCCGACTGACGACCCGCGAGACCGCCGAGCGCCTGGGAGTGAAGCCCGAGACGGTCTACGCCTACGTGAGCCGCGGCCAGCTCACGAGCAGGCGCGGGCCCGGGCGTCGCGGCAGCACCTTCGACGCCGCCGAGGTGGACGCACTGGCAGGACGCAACAGGCGGGAGAGCGCCCCGAGTTCAGGACTCGCCGAGCTGTCCGTGAGAACCCGCCTCACCCTCATCGAGGAGGACCGGTACTTCTTCCGGGGGGTCGACGCGACGCAGCTCGCGGCCGCTCACTCCTTCGAGGAGGTCGCGGAGTGGCTCTGGACCGGCGCACTGCGCCCCGGCGCGCGCTTCACCGCCCCCAAGGACGCCCTGACCGCGGCCCGGCGCGCGGCCGGCGCGCTGCCCGAGCACGCCGGCACGGTGGACCGGCTCAGGGTCGCCGCGGTGGCATCCGCCTCGGCCGACCCCCTCCGCTACGACCTCTCCGAGCCCTCGGTCCTGGGGGCCGCGCGGGCCCTCATCCCGACCCTGGCGGCCACGCTCCCGCTCCGGTCCGCCACGTACACCGACGGGCCGCCCATTGCTCAGCGCCTGTGGGGGCGCCTGTCGCACCAGCACCCTGACGAGGCGTCACTGCGTGTGCTCGACCAGGCACTTGCGCTGTTGGTCGACCACGACCTCGCCGCGTCCACCCTCGCCGTCCGCGTGGCCGCGTCGGCGCGCGCGCACGCGTACGCGGCGGTCTCGGCCGGCCTCGGCGTCCTGGAGGGCCCCTTGCACGGAGCGGCGAGCGGCCTGGCCCACCGTTTCCTCCTCGAGGTGCTCGACCGCGGCAACGCGGGCCCCGCCGTGGCGGACGAACTGCGCGCAGGCCGGCGCATCCCCGGCCTGGGACACCGGCACTACAAGGGCGAGGACCCACGCGCTCAGGCGCTGTTCACGGCGCTCGAAGGGCTCCCCGGGGCCGGTCCGGCACTGGCCGCCGCGCACGACGTCGTGGCGACGACCGCCCGCCACACCGATCTGCACGCCAATGTCGACCTGGCGCTCGCCGTCCTGACGACGTCGTACGGCATGCCCGAGGAGGCCGGGGAGACCATCTTCGCGGTCGCGCGCACCGCGGGGTGGATCGCACACGCCCTGGAGGAGTACGACGAGAGGCCCCTGCGGATGCGCCCCACGGGGCACTACATCGGCGCCCGGCCGCCCCAGCCACTGCCCGCGCCACCCGGTGCCCGACCGGGGTCGGCCGGAGCGTGAAGCGGGGCAGGAAGGTCAGGTTAGGCTCCACTGCGTGAGTACGTGCGCGACCGCCTCGCGGGACCTGGACGAGCCGATCGCCGGGACCGCGGCGACCGCGCGGACCTGGCTGCTGATCGAGCAGCCCGGCCCGTGGGGTGCCAAGGCCCTGACCTCCAGCCACCTCGACCCCGCCGTGGGCCGCGCCCTGGAATCCGCCGCGGAGGGAACCGGCGTACGGGTCGCGCTCGTGCGGCGTCCCGGCCGTCACGCCGACACGCACGCCCCGACACGCCACCAGGTCTACCTGGCGCACACCGCACCAGGTAACGCCTGGCTGCGCAGCGGCACGGTGACCTCCCCGGAAGAGCTGCGGGCGCTCGACTTCGCCGCACTCGGAGCGGGCGACCACGGCGGCTTCGGTGAACCGCACGGCGGCGCGCCCCTCGCCCTGGTCTGCACGAACGGAAAGCGCGACCGCTGTTGTGCGCTGCTGGGCCGTCCCCTGGCGGCCGAGCTGGACGCGGCCGGCGAGGAAGGCGTCTGGGAGGTCACGCATCTCGGCGGCCACCGCTTCTCGCCCACCCTCCTGGTCCTGCCGTACGGGTACGCGTACGGGCGGGTCACTCCGGCCTCCGTCCGGGAGATCCTTGCGGCCGTCCGCGCGGACAGGATCGTCACCGAGGGGTGCCGGGGGAACTCCGCCTGGGACCGGCCCGGACAGGCCGCTGAGCTGGCCGTGCGGCGCATGCTCCCCGAGAGCCGTGCGGGCGCCCTGGACGTGTTCGACTCCCTGGCCGTCGACGGCGACGAGCCGCGCTTCGAGGTGACCGTCGCGCACGAGGACGGGCGGCGATGGACGGTCGGCGTGGCTCAGCGCGCGTCGGCGCCGCCGCGTCCCGAGAGCTGCGGTGGCGCCCTCGGGTCACCGGCCCGGATGGATGTGGTGGCGGTGCACGAGGTGGCCGCGCCGTCGGCAGCCCTCAGCCCTTCCCGGTAGAACTGCGCGCGGCCCGGTGTGACGCCGGGCCGCAGGGCTCCTAGCACCCCATCGGCCGACGACCGCAATACCCCGGGCGGAGAACGCGGCATCTCTGGTGGTGTGGCGCAGCGCGCCGTGCCGGACGCGATCCGCACCGCAAGAGGCAGCCGGACGAGATCCGCACCACAAGGGGTACTGAACCCGGCGGACCGGCCCGTACCGTTCGTCATCATGAGCACGACCTCCCCCGCCCGCCGACTGCGCCTCGGGATGCCCCGGCGCGTCTTCTCCCAGGTGCTGCTCATGCAGGTGGCGATCGCCGCCGGAGTGGCGGTGCTGGCCACCGGGCTGTTCCTGGCGCCCCTGAGCGATCAACTGGACGATCAGGCGATGCGCCGCGCCCTGGCCATCGCGCAGACCACGGCGGCCCAGCCCCAGATCGCGGCAGACCTCGAGGCGTCGCGCCCGACCCCGGGCGGTCCCGTGCAGGCCGAGGCCGAGCGCATCCGGCGGGCGAGCGGCGCCGAGTACGTCGTGATCATGAACATGCGCGGGATCCGCTGGTCCCACACCGACCGCGCACGGATCGGCAAGGTCGTCTCGACGAACCCTCACGACGCGCTGGCGGGCCACGAGGTCATGGAGATCGACGACGGCACCCTCGGCCGCTCCGCACGCGGGAAAGTGCCCCTCAGGGGCGCTGACGGGGCCATCCTGGGCGCGGTGTCGGTCGGCATCGAGTACGACAGCGTCCGCGCCCGGCTGATCCACGCGATCCCCGGTCTGTTCGCCTACGCGGGCGGCGCACTCGCCGTCGGCGCCCTGGCCGCCTACCTGATCTCGCGCAGGGTGCAGCGACAGACGCGCGACCTGGCCTTCTCCGACATCGCCGCGCTGCTCACCGAGCGCGAGGCGATGCTCCACGGCATCCGGGAGGGCGTGGTGGCTCTCGACCACGACGGCCGGATCCGGCTCCTGAACGACGAGGCACAGCGCCTCCTCGGCGTCGGCGGCGCGGCGATCGGCGAACCCCTGGAGACGGCGCTCGGGCCCGGCCGCACGACGGACGTGCTCGCGGGCCAGGTCACCGGAACCGATCTGCTCACCGTCCGCGGACAGCGCGTCCTGGTCGCCAACCGCATGCCGACCGACGACGGCGGCGCCGTGGTCACCCTCCGCGACCGGACGGAGCTGGAGCAGCTGGGGCGTGAACTGGACTCCACCCGGGGCCTGATCGACGCCCTGCGCGCGAAGGACCACGAGCACGCCAACCACATGCACACCCTGCTCGGCCTCCTCGAACTGGAGATGTACGAGGAGGCCGCCGAATTCGTGGGTGAAGTGACCGGAGCCCACCGGGCGACCGCCGAGCAGATCACGGAGAAGATCCAGGACCCGCTGCTCGCCGCTCTCCTCGTTGGCAAGGCCACCGTCGCGGCGGAGCGAGGCGTCGCCCTCGGCGTCTCGTCCGACACGGCTCTGCCCGACCGCCTTGTCGATCCGCGCGGTCTCGTCACGATCGTCGGCAACCTGGTGGACAACGCACTCGACGCGACGGCCGCCTCCACGCGCCACCCGCGCGTGGAGGTGGCCCTGCGAGCCGAGGGGCGGACCGCGGTGCTCACGGTGCGCGACACCGGACCGGGGGTCCCCGCCGACCAGCGCGAGAGCGTCTTCGTGGAAGGCTGGTCCACGAAGGAGCCGCCCGCACACGGGAAGCGGGGCATCGGGCTGGCGCTCGTCCGACGGCTCGCGGAGCGCCAGGGCGGCACCGCCACGGTGGCCGAGTCCGCGTCCGGGGGCGCGGCGTTCACGGTCGTCCTCCCGGAGGCGCTCGGCGGATCCACGGCGCGGGAGCCCGCGCCCGACGTGACCGAGGAGGTGTGATGATCGACGTCCTGGTCGTGGACGACGACGCGCGCGTGGTGGACGTGAACGCCGCCTATGTGGCGAAGGTTCCCGGCTTCCAGGTGGTGGGCAAGGCGTACAGCGCGGCCGAGGCCGTGGCCCGTATCGAGGAACTGGACGTCGATCTCGTCCTGCTCGACCACTACCTGCCCGACGAGACCGGACTCTCGGTGGCCCGCACGGTACGCGAACGCGGTCACCAGATCGACGTGATCATGGTGACCGCGGCGCGCGATGTCGCGACGGTCCAGGCCGCGATGCGCCACGGAGCGCTGCAGTACCTGGTGAAGCCGTTCTCGTTCGCCGGACTGCGCGACAGGCTCGAGGCCTACGCGGCTCTGCGACGCACCCTGGAGGGCGGCGGCGAGGCCGAACAGGCCGAGGTCGACCGGATCTTCGGGGCGCTGTCGGCCACGCCCGCGCCGGAACTGCCCAAGGGGCACTCCCCCACGACGGCGGACCTCGTGCGCAAGGCCATGATGAGCGCCGAGGGGCCGCTCTCGGCCCAGGAACTGGCCGACCGCACCGGGATCAGCCGGCAGACCGCACAGCGCTATCTGAAACTGCTCGAGCGCACGGGCCGGGTCCGGCTCAGTCTCAAGTACGGGGACACGGGCCGACCCGAGCACCGCTACGCATGGGTGGCCAGTCACTGAACACGGCGGAACCGGCCCCCTGCCGCCACGCCGGGCTCGACGTGTCCGGCAGGGGTCCCGGTCCCGCGCGTCCCGAGGGCCGTCTCAGACCGCTCCCGCGCCCGTGAGCGCCCGTACCTCGGTCTCTGCGTGCTTA
>NZ_WWIA01001093.1 GCF_009870065.1 Streptomyces sp. SID5785
GACTGGCCGTCGCCGGCTACGAGAAGGAAGCGGTGTCCCTGCTCAGAGGCCTGCTCGATGCCGCGGAAGCGTTCGGGCACCGCCTGCCGGAGATGTACGCGGGCGAGCAGCGCACCGTGGGGAGCGCGCCGGTGCCGCACCCTGCCGCGTGCAGACCTGCTGCGGTGGCCGCTGCCGGGGGAGTCCACCTCCTGGTCGCACTCGCCGGTGTCCGACCCGATGCCCCGGCCCGGACCGTCGCCCTGTCGCCGATGCGCAGCGCGCCCCTCGGTGAGATCGGACTGACCGGTCTCCAGATCGCCGGGCAGGCCTTTGCCGTGCGCGTCACCCGACTCGGCCTCGCCATGGTCGAGGAGGCCGCGGACGGGCTGCAGTTGGGGGTGTGAGGGGTGGTCCCGCACCCGGCAGAGGCCGGGGCGGATACCGGGGCGGACATCCGGCGGAAGCCGGGGTGGAACCCTGCGGTGAGCGCTGCGGCGATGCGCGAAGGAGGTGTTTATCGTCAGGCAGACGACTATGATCGTCGCATGCCACCCTACGACCCGTCGGCTTTTCCGCCCTTCGCTGTCACCGTCGACCTGGTCGTCCTGACCGTGCGCCGACATGCCCTGTGCGCGCTGGTCGTACGGCGAGGTGAGCCCCCCTTTCAGGGGCACTGGGCGCTGCCGGGTGGCTTTGTCCGGGACGACGAGGACCTGACCGAGGCCGCGGCGCGGGAGCTGGCGGAGGAGACGGGGCTGCGAGCCCACGACCCGGGCGTCCCGGCCCAGGACAACGGCGCGCACCTCGAGCAGCTGGCGACCTACGGGGACCCCAAGCGGGACCCCAGGATGCGGGTGGTCAGCGTGGCACACCTCGCACTCGCTCCGGACCTGCCCGCGCCGCGCGCCGGTGGCGACGCGCACAGCGCGCGGTGGGCCCCCGTCGAGTCGCTGATGGACCACCCGGGCGGAGGGGAGCGCGAGGGGGAGCAGGCGGCCCCGCTGGCGTTCGACCACGCGCAGATCCTCGCGGACGGTGTCGAGCGGGCCCGGTCGAAGATCGAGTACTCCTCCCTCGCCACGGCTTTCTGCCCGCCCGAGTTCACCGTCGGTGAGCTGCGCCGCGTCTACGAGGCGGTGTGGGGAGTCGCCCTCGACCCGCGCAACTTCCACCGCAAGGTGACCGGTACGCCCGGCTTCCTGGTGCCGACGGGCGGCACCACCACGCGTCAGGGCGGCCGCCCCGCCCAGCTCTTCCGTGCGGGCGGGGCCACGCTGCTCAACCCGCCGATGCTGCGCCCCGAGGTCTGAGCCCTCCGGGCCCAGGCGCGGGCAACCCCGGCACACGCAGAGGGGATGCAGGGGTATCCACGCCCGCACCCTGCCCGAAAAGCCGGAAATCTCGCGTTATCTTGCTGCGGTACCCACGGGGATCGCTGTCGTAGGACCGATGGACGGGCCCCGGCCGCCGAGCGGTCTCCCTCCTGCGAGAGAAGCGATGATCCAGGCCATCGGACTGACCAGCAACGCCCGCAAGGAGGGCCCGCCCGCGGTCGACGACGTGTCCTTCGAGGCGCACGGCGGTCGCATCACGGCCCTGCTCGGCCCGCGCGGCGCCGGGAAGACGACCGCCGTGCGCCTCATGCTCGAGCTTCAACAAGGCCGGGGCGTCACGTACTTCAGAGGTCGCCCCCTGCATCGCATTCCGCACCCCGCACGCGAGGTGGGCGTGTTGCTTGGCGACGTGCCGGGGCATCCGGCCCGGTCGGTGCGCGGACAACTGCGCATGCTGTGCGCAGTGGCGGGTGTCCCCGCGCAGCGGGCGGACGAAGTGCTGGAGGCAGTAGGACTGGTGAGCCTGCGGGACCAGCGTCTCGGGACGCTGTCGCGCGGCATGGACCGGCGCCTCGGGCTCGCCGCGGCGCTGCTGGCGGATCCGCACACTCTCGTGCTCGACGGCCCTTCCAACGGCCTCTCCCCTCGCGAACGCACATGGCTGCACGGCGCGCTGCGGGCGTACGCGGATCTCGGCGGCACCGTGCTCTTCACCTCGGACGACGCCAAGGAGGTCGCACGGGCGGCCGACCATGTCGTCACGCTCGACGCCGGCAAGGTCCTCGCCGACCAGAAGGCCGGCGACTTCGCCCGTACCCGACTGCGTCCACGCGTCGCCGTGCGCAGCCCGCACGCGGCGCGCCTGGGCGCACTCCTGGCGAAGGAAGCCCGTATGGCGAAGCGGACCGTCGAGGTGGTCGCCGAGGACGGCAGCCGCCTCTCCGTGTACGGCAGCACGTGCGCCGACGTGGGCGAGACCGCCTTCCGGCACGGGATCCTGGTGCATCAGCTCGCCGACGAGACCGGGGACGCAGGCCCGCAGAAGGGCGCCGCGGCGCCGATCGCCTCCCCGACGGACCACGGGCAACCCGCAGACCCCGCTGGCCGGCCCGCTGGGCCCGAGCGCGGAGACCAGGGAGATCGCACGGCGCGGAACGCTCAGCCCGATGCGGCCGC
Organism: Streptomyces sp. SID5785; assembly: GCF_009870065.1. Taxonomy (GTDB): domain Bacteria; phylum Actinomycetota; class Actinomycetes; order Streptomycetales; family Streptomycetaceae; genus Streptomyces. Next base: position 2,493 of record NZ_WWIA01001093.1, read on the forward strand.
TCATGGTGACGGCGCGGAACCCGGACGCCCCGCGGCCCCGGTCGACGGCGGCCTCACGCCTCCGCCGCAGGGCACCCACGGGCCGCGCAGCATCGCACCGGACAACCCTGAGGCGCAGTCCGCGGAGCACGGGGGAGAGAGCATCTTCGTGCCTCTCGACGACGGGCGTCGCAAGCTCTCGCCCGCAAAGACCCCAGGCGCCTCCGAGCGCAGGGGAGAAATCTCCGCAGGCCGCGAGAAGACGTCACCTGGCGCCCTGCGACGCCCGGAGACACCGACGCTCTCCCCCTTGCCCCCACCAGTCACGGTGCGCTCTGCACGCAGCCCTCTGCGTCCGTTCCGCTATGAGGTCCGCCGTGCCACCGGTGTCCCCACCGGCTACGTGACTGCCGGTCTCGCTCTCGTCATGTCCGCGATCCTCTCCGTCTTCCTCGCCAGGGCGGGGCACACCCCGCAGTCCCGGCTGCTGGCTGCCTGGCCGCACGAGCTTCCCCTGCCGCCCGCCGCCGTGGGCGCGGGGCTGCTGGGGGCCTTCTCGTTCGGCGACGAGTTCCGCCATCCCGCACTAGCCGCCGACCGGGGGACCGTCCCCCGCAGACTGGGGCTGCTCACCGCCAAACTGGCCGTCGGCGCGGCGACCGCCATGATCCTGGCGACGCTCGTCGTGGGCTGCGACGCCGCTCTGCTTCATCTGGTATACGGCCCGGAGCTCACACAAGTTCCCACGGACTGGATCTCGTTGAGCGTCAACTGGATCGTGCTCCTTGTCGCCTGCGCGTGGGCGGGTGTCCTGGCCTCCGGCGTCTTCCGGTCCACCACAGCGGGTCTGGCCGCCGTGGTGGCCGTCCCGGTTGTGATCGTCCCACTCGTACAGAAGGCCATGGAGGGACCGTCTGTGCGAACGGCGGCCGGCCTGCCGGGCCGGCTCCAGGGCCTCACGCTGGTCCACTGGCCGTTCGGGGCCGAACGCTATGTGGCCGGCGGGGTGCGAATGATCGCTCAACCGGTCGGTGGCGCGCTGATGTTGTCGCTCACGGCCCTGCTCTGCGCATATGTGCTCACGGTGGTGCGCCCCAGGGTGCGATGAGGGTTCCGTGCGCGCTTCGGGAACGGGGGCGCCCACAACTCCCCCTGGAACGCTCATTTCTTTCCGATAAGGCGTCAATTACAGCGAGAGCGGCGATCACCCTTTCGTGTGCTTTTCACCAAAGACCTCAAGGGAGTTGGGGGCGACGCCGACAACAGATTCCGTGAGTACCCTTGCGCACACCATGATGACCACCGCCCGCTCCGCCGAATCCGGCATCGGAGGACAGGGCGACCTCGATCACTACCCTTACGCGGAGGTTCACGCCGAGCGTTCCGGCGCACCCGTGTGGGACGGCGCCGACTCGGACCTCGGCCGCGTCGGCCGGCGCCCAGCGGGCAGCCGCGGTCGCGGTCTGCACGGTCAACTCGTCCAGCAGCTGGGGCAGATGATCGTCTCCGGCGACCTGGGTGCCGACCGCCCGCTGGTGCCCGAGGAGATCGGCCAGCGATTCGAGGTGTCCCGCACCGTCGTCCGCGAGTCGCTGCGCGTCCTGGAGGCCAAGGGCCTCGTCAGCGCCCGGCCGAACGTCGGCACGCGCGTGCGCCCCGTGAGCGACTGGAACCTGCTGGACCCCGACATCATCGAGTGGCGGGCGTTCGGGCCGCAGCGTGACGACCAGCGGCGGGAGCTGGGCGAGCTGCGCTGGACGATCGAACCGCTGGCCGCACGTCTTGCCGCCGGACACGGCCGCGAGGATCTGCAGCAACGTCTCTCCGACATGGTGGAGATCATGGGGCACGCGCTCGGGCAGGGGGACTCGATCACCTTCTCGCGGGCCGATGCCGAGTTCCACGCGCTCCTCATCCAGCTCGCGGGCAACCGCATGCTGGAGCACCTCTCCGGCATCGTCTCGGCCGCCCTCCAGGTCTCCGGTGGTCCCGTCACGGGCTGCGACCGGCCGAACGAGGCGACGGTGGCGCACCACGCCCGGATCGTCGACGCGCTGGCCGCCGGTGACGGCGTCGGCGCCGAGGCGGCCATGCGGCAGCTCCTGACCGTTCACCTGGTGCCGGGCCCCCGCGAGCACTGAGGCTCCGGCGGGCGCCGGTGGAGGAACGTACCGCCACACGGGCGATCGGGAGAGCCGGGGCCGGAGTGAGCGCCGCGATGTCGCCGGGGTGCCTGGGTCGTCCGAAGGGAGACCGGGTGCCGTCCGGCGACTCGCTCCGTCCGTGGCGTGGCCGCGTCCGTCACGTGCCGGCACGGGTCACATGCTGGCACGCGTCACATGCCGGGCACGCGTCACGTGCCGAAGCGAGCCCGGCGGCTTCTGCGCGGGCCGGTCGCCTCGGTACGGCGGGTTCCCTCGGTACGGCAGGTCGCTTCGGTAGCGCGGGTCGCTCCGGTACAGGTGAGTCGCTTCGGTACGGGCCGCCTCGTGACCGGATATGCACGCATACGCCAAGTATTGTCCTCTTACGGGGTGTGACTCGGGCCACGCAGATTGGGCGTAACGCTCCTCGGGGCAGCGCGATGACCTAAGAGGTGACAGCCGAGGAGGGAATACGGCAGCCGTTCGTGGCGCTGTGTAACTCCCCGGTCCCGCCCGCGCCGCCGGCCCATCCCCAAGTCGGCGGTCGTCGGCTCCGGTCCACACAGGACGGGGCCGGAAGCCGTTTTCCAACGTTCCGAGAGGTTGTTCGTGTCGGCCAGCACATCCCGTACGCTCCCGCCGGAGATCGCCGAGTCCGTCTCTGTCATGGCGCTCATTGAGCGGGGAAAGGCTGATGGCCAGATCGCCGGCGACGACGTGCGCCGTGCGTTCGAGGCCGACCAGATTCCGGCCACTCAGTGGAAGAACGTTCTGCGCAGCCTCAACCAGATCCTCGAGGAAGAGGGTGTGACGCTGATGGTCAGTGCCGCTGAGCCCAAGCGTCCCCGAAAGAGCGTTGCAGCCAAGAGCCCGGCCAAGCGCACCGCCACCAAGACCGTCGCGGCCAAGACGGTCACCGCCAAGAAGGTCGCCGCCACCGCAGCCCCCGAGGCCCCGGTCGTGGAGGCCCCGGCGGAGGAGGAAGCCGCGCCGGTCAAGAAGGCCGTGGCGAAGAAGGCGACGGCCAAGAAGGCCACCGCCAAGAAGACGACCGCGAAGAAGACCGCCGCCAAGAAGACGGCCTCCAAGAAGGACGACGACCTTCTCGAGGACGAGGCGACCGAGGAGACCCCCGCCGCCGCCGGCAAGACGGCCGAGGGCGAGCCCGAGGCGGCGGAGGGCCAGGGCTTTGTCCTGTCCGACGACGACGAGGACGACGCCCCCGCGCAGCAGGTCGCTGCGGCCGGCGCCACCGCCGACCCGGTCAAGGACTACCTGAAGCAGATCGGCAAGGTCCCGCTGCTCAACGCCGAGCAGGAGGTCGAGCTCGCCAAGCGCATCGAGGCCGGCCTGTTCGCCGAGGACAAGCTGGCGAACGCGGACAAGCTCGCTCCGAAGCTCAAGCGCGAGCTGGAGATCATCGCCGAGGACGGCCGCCGCGCCAAGAACCACCTCCTCGAGGCCAACCTCCGACTCGTCGTCTCGCTGGCCAAGCGCTACACCGGCCGCGGCATGCTCTTCCTGGACCTGATCCAGGAGGGCAACCTCGGTCTGATCCGCGCGGTCGAGAAGTTCGACTACACCAAGGGCTACAAGTTCTCCACGTACGCCACGTGGTGGATCCGCCAGGCGATCACCCGCGCGATGGCCGACCAGGCCCGCACCATCCGTATCCCGGTGCACATGGTCGAGGTCATCAACAAGCTCGCGCGCGTGCAGCGCCAGATGCTCCAGGACCTGGGCCGCGAGCCCACCCCGGAGGAGCTGGCCAAGGAACTCGACATGACCCCCGAGAAGGTCATCGAGGTCCAGAAGTACGGTCGTGAGCCCATCTCCCTGCACACCCCGCTGGGCGAGGACGGTGACAGCGAGTTCGGTGACCTCATCGAGGACTCCGAGGCTGTCGTCCCGGCCGACGCGGTGAGCTTCACGCTCCTCCAGGAGCAGCTGCACTCCGTGCTCGACACGCTCTCCGAGCGTGAGGCCGGCGTCGTGTCGATGCGCTTCGGTCTCACCGACGGTCAGCCGAAGACCCTCGACGAGATCGGCAAGGTCTACGGCGTGACGCGTGAGCGCATCCGCCAGATCGAGTCCAAGACGATGTCGAAGCTGCGTCACCCGTCGCGCTCGCAGGTGCTGCGCGACTACCTCGACTAGCAGACGGCTCCTGAGCAACCCTCAGAAGGCCCGGCACGCCCCGTTCGTGGGGAGTGCCGGGCCTTTCTGCGGATCGGGTCCCCCGGGGGCTCCAGGGCCCTGCTCGCGGTGCGCGCCGCATCGGTGTGGATCACTCTGGGTGTGCTGTGACAGCCCAGAGTGAGGAGACCGTATGCGTCATGCCCGTGCGAGAGTGCTGAACGCGTCCGTGGCCGTCCTGGCGGCGGTGGCCGTGGCGCCCCTGGCCTCGCCGTCACACGCGGCCGCCGACGACGGGGTGGTCGGGGGGCAGCAGGTCAAGGTGGGCGACAGCCCGTGGACCGTGGCCCTGTCCAGTCGTGACCGGTTCGGGGGTACCCGGGCGGGACAGTTCTGTGGAGGAGTCGTCGTCGCGCGGTCCACCGTGCTCACGGCGGCTCACTGCCTGGGCCGGGATGTGATCGGCGGCCCCGGGGACCAGGTCCGCGACCTGAAGGTGATCGCCGGTCGCGACGACCTCGAGTCGACGGCGGGGGCCGAGATCCCGGTGCGCAGCACATGGGTGAACCCCGACTACGACGAGCGGACGAACGCCGGGGACGTGGCCGTCATCACCCTGTCCAAGGCGCTGCCGGCCGGGTACGTGATCCCGATGGCCGACGGGGGCGATCCCGCCTACCGGCCCGGGACGGGTGCGGCCGTGTACGGGTGGGGTGACACGAGTGGGACGGGGGACTACGCGCGCACGCTGCATGCGGCTCGCGTGCAGGTGCTGGCGGACAGTCTGTGCCGGAGGGCCTATCCGGGTGGCCCCGAGGGCACGTACCGCGCCGATTCGATGCTCTGCGCGGGAGAGCCCCAGGGCGGCAAGGACGCCTGCCAGGGGGACAGCGGTGGCCCGCTGGTCGCCAGGGGGCGTCTGATCGGCCTGGTGTCCTGGGGGAGCGGCTGTGGGCGTCCGGGGAGTCCGGGGGTCTACACGAGGGTCTCGGACGCCGTGAAGGTGCTGGAGAAGCGCACCTCGGAGCTTTCCCGGGGTGCGTAGACGGCGGGGGTCGTCCGGCGGCGTGTAAGGCGTTCTCCGGGTGTCCCTCTGCCCCGCAGGCCGTCCGGGTACGAGGACGGGCGGCCGTCCCTGGGGTGCAGGGGCGGCCGCCCGATCACCGGCCTGATGCCGGAGCTGGCTCGTCGTGGGTGCGAGGCGTCAGCGTTCCTCGGTCTCGGCGCTTGCCGGAACAGCGGTGAGCCGCTCCGTCTCGTCCTGTATCTCAGCGGCGATCTTCTTGAGTTCCGGCTCGAACTTGCGACCGTGGTGGGCGCAGAAGAGCAGTTCACCACCGCTGAGGAGTACGACGCGCAGGTATGCCTGGGCGCCGCAACGGTCACAGCGGTCAGCGGCCGTCAGCGGGCTCGCGGGGGTCAGAACAGTAGTCACGTCGCCTCTTCTCTAGCTCGACGAGCTGTCGTACCAGGGTCAACATCCAACCAGGCCGAAAACGTTCCCGCTCGCGGCTTTTCCTCGAAAAAAGTTCTTCGAGGCCGGCTGTCTGTCGCCGGGTGGCGGCGAATGTGCCGTATTGCGTCTCTTACGTGTCTTACGGGTTCGCGCGTTCCGTCAGGTCGGTCCCCACCGGCTGGGTTGCCGGTTGTGAATGAGGACGTGCCCGGAGCCTAAATGGTTCATGCCTGGAAGGGAACGTGATGTGTGCTTCACTCCATCGAGGGATCGAACACTCGTGCGGGCGTGGACTAGTCTAGGTCGAGGTGAGGGTGGCGTGACAACGGCTCTACCAGGCCTCGGTAGGCTCTGACGCGCGACCGACGCCGGCCCTTTACCCATAAGGGCCCCATCTGAAATTCAGCGAGGAGCGAACCGCGTGACCGCCGAGACGTCCGTGCCGTCCACAGCGCTGCTGACCGGAGCAGACCGTGACGGTTCCAACTACACCGCGCGGCACCTGCTGGTCCTCGAGGGGCTCGAAGCCGTTCGTAAGCGACCGGGCATGTACATCGGCTCGACCGACAGCCGCGGCCTCATGCACTGCCTCTGGGAGATCATCGACAACTCCGTCGACGAGGCTCTGGGCGGCCACTGCGACCACATCGAGGTGATCCTGCACGACGACGGCTCCGTCGAGGTGCGGGACAACGGCCGCGGCATCCCCGTGGACGTCGAGCCCAAGACCGGCCTCTCCGGGGTCGAGGTCGTCATGACGAAGCTCCACGCGGGCGGAAAGTTCGGCGGTGGCTCCTACGCCGCCTCCGGCGGTCTGCACGGCGTGGGCGCCTCGGTGGTCAACGCGCTGTCCGCGCGTCTCGACGTCGAGGTGGACCGCGGCGGGCACACGCACGCGATCAGCTTCCGGCGGGGCGTCCCCGGCGCCTTCGCCAAGCCGGGTCCTGACGCCGCCTTCGACCCCTCGGCCCGGCTGAGCAAGGTCAAGAAGGTCCCGAAGAGCCGCATCGGCACCCGGATCCGCTACTGGGCGGACCGCCAGATCTTCCTCAAGGACGCGAAGCTCTCCCTGGAGACGCTGCACCAGCGCGCCCGCCAGACCGCGTTCCTCGTGCCGGGCCTGACCATCGTCGTCCGGGACGAGTTCGGTCTGGGAGACGGCGGCAGCAAGGGCGAGGAGTCCTTCCGCTTCGACGGCGGCATCAGCGAGTTCTGTGAGTACCTCGCCCAGGACAAGCCCGTCTGCGACGTCCTGCGCCTCACCGGTCAGGGCAGCTTCAAGGAGACCGTCCCGGTCCTGGACGACCACGGCCAGATGACGCCGACCGAGGTCACCCGCGAGCTCGGCGTGGACATCGCACTGCGCTGGGGCACGGGCTACGACACGACCCTCAGGTCGTTCGTGAACATCATCGCCACCCCCAAGGGCGGCACCCATGTCACGGGCTTCGAGCGGTCGATCACCAAGACGGTGAACGAGGTCCTGCGCAGCCAGAAGCTGCTGCGCGTCGCCGAGGACGACATCGTCAAGGACGACGCGCTCGAGGGCCTCACCGCCGTCGTCACCGTGCGTCTCGCGGAGCCGCAGTTCGAGGGGCAGACCAAGGAGGTGCTCGGCACCTCGGCGGCCAACCGGATCGTCGCCAATGTGGTGGCCAAGGAACTCAAGGCGTTCCTGACCTCCACCAAGCGCGACGCCAAGGCGCAGGCCCGTGCGGTCATGGAGAAGGCCGTCGCCGCGGCCCGGACCCGCATCGCCGCGCGCCAGCACAAGGACGCGCAGCGCCGCAAGACCGCGCTGGAGTCCTCGTCGCTGCCCGCGAAGCTGGCGGACTGCCGCAGTGACGACGTGGAGCGCAGCGAGCTCTTCATCGTCGAGGGGGACTCCGCGCTCGGCACCGCGAAGCTTGCGCGGAACTCCGAGTTCCAGGCTCTCCTGCCCATTCGCGGCAAGATCCTGAACGTCCAGAAGTCGTCCGTCTCGGACATGCTGAAGAACGTCGAGTGCGGCGCGATCATCCAGGTCATAGGAGCGGGCTCCGGGCGCACCTTCGATCTCGACGCGGCGCGCTACGGAAAGATCATCCTGCTCGTCGACGCCGACGTCGACGGCGCTCACATCCGCTGCCTCCTCCTGACGCTCTTCCAGCGCTACATGCGTCCGATGGTCGAGGCCGGCCGGGTCTTCGCCGCGGTGCCCCCGCTGCACCGCATCGAGCTGGTCCAGCCCAAGAAGGGCCAGGACAAGTACGTCTACACGTACTCCGACCGGGAGCTGCGGGAGACGCTGCTCGAGTTCCAGCGCAAGAACGTCCGGTACAAGGACTCGATCCAGCGGTACAAGGGTCTGGGCGAGATGGACGCCGACCAGCTGGCCGAGACCACGATGGATCCGCGTCACCGCACCCTCCGCCGCATCAACATCGGCGAGCTGGACGCGGCCGAGCAGGTCTTCGACCTGCTCATGGGCAACGACGTGGCGCCGCGCAAGGAGTTCATCAGCAGCTCCGCGGCGACGCTCGACCGCTCGCGCATCGACGCGTAGCCGGTCCGGCCGGGCGGCTCCACCCACGGGTGGAGCCGCTTGATCCACCCGCGATCCACCCCGGCTCCGATCTCCTGACCGGCAGACTTCCGTAGCGTCGAAGGCGTTGAACCACTCCGCTCCGACCGCTCCCCGGAGGCCGTCATGTCAGGGCCCACCGAAGTTCTGGTGATCATCGCCGTAGTCGTGCTCGTCGTCGTGCGCCAGTTCAGGACCGAACGCCTGTCGATGGACCGAAAGTGGTGGCTGCTGCCCGCAGTCCTCGGGTTCGTCGGACTCAGGCAAGGCGGGCTGACCGACCCGCACCACGCGACGGGTTCCGTGGTCCTCCTCGTCGTCGAGCTCCTGGTCAGCATCGGCATCGGGATCGGCTGGGCCCAGACGACGCGCCTGTGGTCCGACGACGCCGGGGACGTCTGGACCAAGGGCACGGTCGCGACGGTCGGCACCTGGGCGGGCGGAATCGCGGCCCGCGCCGGGCTCGCCGGCGTCGGCCTGGCGATGGGCATCCACCTCGGCACCTCCGCGCTGATGCTCGGCTTCGCGGTCTCCCTGCTGGTCCGGTCCGGGATGCTCATGTGGCGGGCCGGCGCACTCGACCCGTCGTACGCCGGCGGCGTGCGGCAGCCGGCCTGGGAGGACCGCGGGTGAGTCAGCGTGATGTGAGGGCCTGGCCCTCGCGGGAGGCGCTCTCCCGCGAGGGACTCACCCGCGCGCGCCGCATGCTGTCCTGGCTGGTCAGGGTGGTCGTGATCGCGATCCTGCTGTGGAGCGCCGTCACCCAGCGCGACGTCCCGGGATGGGCCGTCGTCGCGGCGCCGACGGGACTGGTGGTCGCCGGAGTCGCCGCCTGGGCCTTCTATCGGACGACCCTCCAGCATCGGCTGTGGCCGTCCCTCGGCCTCTTCGCGCTGCTCCTCGCGCTTGCGGTGGCGGCGCAGGCCATCGGGTTCGACAGACCTGCCGTGGTGCTCTGGTGCGGCTGCGCCGTCACCGCGCTGGAGCGGCTCCCCCTCGTCGCCGCGGCACCGGCCACCGCCGTGTCGCTCGTCGCGTTCGTCCTGGTCAACAATGACTCCTGGCTCACCACCTCGGCCATCGCCGTGGGCCTGTGCCTGTCCGGCTACGTACTGCGTCTGGACGCCGAGGCGCGGGGGAGCGCTCAGCGGCTCCTGGTGCAGGAGCGCGCGGCGCGCAAGGCCGAGGCGGAGTCGGCCGCCCTCGCCGAGCGGTCCCGGATCGCCCGGGAGATCCACGACGTCCTCGCGCACAGTCTCTCGGCCCAGCTCGTGCACCTGGAGGCCGCCCGGCTGCTGATCGAGCGCGGAGCGGACCGCGAGCAGATCCTCGACCGTGTCGTCGCGGCCCGGGGCATGGCGCGGGACGGACTCGACGAGACCCGCCAGGCGCTCTCCGCGCTGCGCGGAGAGATGACGCCGCTGGAGGACTTCCTGCGCGACCTCGTCGTGTCCGCGGGCGGCACGACGCTCGCCGTGGAGGGAGAGCGCAGACCGCTGACCGCGGAGGCGTCCCAGGCGGTGCGCCGCGTCGCGCAGGAGGCACTGACGAACGTGCGCAAGCACGCTCCGGGAGCGGAGGCCTCGATGCTGCTCGCCTACCGCCGGGACGAAGTGGCCCTGGAAATCAGTGATTCGGGTGCATCGCAGCCGCCGGGCGATCTCACTGTCAGTGGCTCCGGTTACGGTCTGTTGGGGATGAGGGAGCGCGCCGAGCTGCTCGGCGGTTCGCTGGAGGCAGGTCCGCAGGAGGAGGGCTTCGTGGTCAGGTTGAGGTTTCCCGTATGAGCGCGGGCGTGGTGGGGGAGAACGTGGGCAGGCCGCCGGCCCGCGTGGTGGTGGTCGACGACCAGACAGTGGTGCGCGAGGGCATCGTCATGCTGCTGGGCCTGCTGCCCGGGATCGAGGTCGTCGGATCCGGCGGTGACGGTGAGGAGGCGCTCTCGCTGGTGGCGGAGCTGTCCCCGGACGTCGTGCTGATGGACCTGAGGATGCCGCGGTGCGACGGAGCCGAGGCGACCAGGCGGATCCGGGAGCAGTATCCGGGCACCCAGGTCGTCATCCTGACCACGTACGCCGACGACGCGTCGCTCTTCCCCGCGCTCCGGGCCGGCGCGCGCGGGTATCTGACCAAGGACGCGGGTGGCGACGAGATCGTGCGTGCGGTCGAGGACGTCCTGTCCGGTGACGCGGGACTCTCGCCGAAGATCCAGCGGCGGCTGCTCGACCGGTTGTCGCAGCCGGAGAGCCCCGCCCCCGAGCCCAAGGAGCCGCCCGACGGGCTCACGGCGCGGGAAGGGGAGGTCCTGGCCCTGATCGCGGACGGTCTGAGCAACCAGGAGATCGCCAAAGCTCTGCATGTCTCGACGGCGACGGTGAAGACCCACATCAACAACCTGTTCGCGAAGACCGGCCTCAAGGACCGTGCGCAGGCCGTGCGTTATGCCTATCGGCACGGGCTGGCGACCCCTCCGGGCACTTCAACCCCCTAGTTCATCACCTAATGGGGTGAAGGGCATGCGAGGAGAGTCCGGGATCTTCCCGATCTGTCCATCCTTGGGTCCGCGGCCGAAGCGGCCGCGGACAAGGAGAGTTCGGTGGAGAAGTACGACGGGCGCGAGACGGCGCAGCCCCGGGCCGGTGATCGACGTGGCACCGGTGACCCGTGGCACCACGCGCTGGCCTCGGGGTGGGGCGAGTTGGACGGATCGGGCGCTCCCGCGCCGGCCGTGCCCGCCCAGCCCGTGCCAGGGGAGCGGAGCGCGGCGGGGATCTATCTGGAGGTGCAGCGCAGCGCGGCCTTCCAAGAGGTGCGCGGGCGCTACCGGAGGTTCGTCTTTCCCGCGGCCGCGGTCTTCTTCGTCTGGTACCTCGCCTATGTCGTGGCCGCGACCACGGCGCACGACCTGATGGCCCGGCCGGTGGCCGGATCGGTGAACGTGGCGATGGTGGCGGGGCTCGGCCAGTTCGCCAGCACGTTCCTGCTGACCTGGATGTACGCGCGGCACGCACGCCTGCGCCGGGACCGGGCTGCGCTCGAACTGCGCTGGGACACACAGGAGATGACCCGGGGTATCGACCACGCGGCCCGCACGAACGGTTCACCCCTGGAGGGCCGCAGCGGCACCTCCGGTGCGGGCGGACCGTCACGTGCCGAGGGCGCGGCGGGAGCGGACGGTACGGGGCGCGTCCATGGTGCGGCGCGGAGCGAAGGCGGACAGCGGTGACCGGAACACACCAGACCCTTGCGCTGGTTCTCTTCAGCGCATTCGTAGCGGTCACTCTCGGCATCACCACCTGGGTGAGCCGCAACCGCCACGGCTCGGCGGAGGAGTTCTACGCGGGCGGCCGCCTGTTCTCCCCCATGGAGAACGGTTTCGCGATCTCCGGCGACTACATGTCCGCTGCCTCCTTCCTCGGCATTTCCGGCCTCATCGCGCTCTACGGCTACGACGGCCTGCTGTACTCCGTGGGCTTCCTCGTCGCCTGGCTCGTGGTGCTCTTCCTGGTGGCCGAACTGGTGCGCAACTGCGGCCGGTTCACGCTCGCGGACGTCGTGGCGGCCAGGATGCGTGAGCGCCCGGTCAGAATCGCGGCGGGAACGTCCTCGGTCACGGTCTCCGTGCTCTACCTGGTGGCGCAGATGGTCGGCGCCGGCAGCCTCATGGCGCTGCTGCTGGGCGGCACGAGCGGGGCCGCCCAGTCCTGGACCGTCGTCGGCGTCGGCGCCCTGATGGTCATCTACGTCTCGATGGGGGGCATGCGCGCCACGACCTGGATCCAGATCGTCAAGGCCGTCCTGCTCATGGCCGGTGCCATCGCCCTGACCGTCCTCGTCCTGGCACGCTTCCACGGCGACTTCAACGAGTTGCTGCGCGCCGCCGCGCAGCGCAGCGGACACGGCACGGACTTCCTCGCCCCTGGCCTGCACTACGGCGGTAGTTGGACCGCCCGGTTCGATTTCATCAGCCTGGGCCTCGCACTCGTCCTGGGCACGGCCGGACTGCCGCACATCCTGTCGCGCTTCTACACGGTGCCCACCGCGCGGGCGGCCCGCCGCTCGGTCGTCTGGTCGATCGGCCTCATCGGCAGCTTCTACCTGATGACGATCGTGCTGGGCTTCGGCGCCGCCGCCGTCGTGGGTTCGGACGCCGTCCGCACGTCGAACGCCGCGGGGAACACGGCCGTGCCGCTGCTCGCCCTCGACCTGGGCGGCGGAGCCTCCTCGACGGGCGGCACCGTGCTGTTCGCGATCGTCGCCGCGGTCGCCTTCGCGACGATCCTCGCCGTCGTCGCCGGGATCACCCTGGCCTCCTCGGCGTCCGTCGCGCACGACCTGTACGCCTCCCTGCGCCGGCGCGACCGGGCGGGCCGGCCCACGGGCAAGCAGCACAGCGAGGTCGCCGTGGCACGGGTGGCGGCCGCCGGGATCGGCGTGCTCGCGATCGCGCTCGGGCTGCTCGCACAGGACCTGAACGTGGCGTTCCTGGTCGGCCTGGCCTTCGCGGTCGCGGCGTCCGCCAATCTGCCGGTGCTGCTCTACTCGCTGTTCTGGCGGAACTTCACGACGCGCGGTGCCGTGTGGTCCGTGTACGGCGGGCTCGTACCGGCGCTCGTCCTCGTCATCCTGTCCCCGGTCGTCTCCGGCGGGCCCACCTCCCTGATCGCCGGGGTGGACTTCCACGTCTTCCCGCTGGAGAACCCGGGCCTCGTCTCCATCCCGCTGGGCTTCCTGGCGGGCTGGGTGGGCACGGTGACGTCCCAGGAGCCGCCGGACGAGGCCAAGCACGCAGAGACCGAGGTACGGGCGCTCACGGGCGCGGGAGCGGTCTGAGACGGCCCTCGGGACGCGCGGGACCGGGACCCCTGCCGGACACGTCGAGCCCGGCGTGGCGGCAGGGGGCCGGTTCCGCCGTGTTCAGTGACTGGCCACCCATGCGTAGCGGTGCTCGGGTCGGCCCGTGTCCCCGTACTTGAGACTGAGCCGGACCCGGCCCGTGCGCTCGAGCAGTTTCAGATAGCGCTGTGCGGTCTGCCGGCTGATCCCGGTGCGGTCGGCCAGTTCCTGGGCCGAGAGCGGCCCCTCGGCGCTCATCATGGCCTTGCGCACGAGGTCCGCCGTCGTGGGGGAGTGCCCCTTGGGCAGTTCCGGCGCGGGCGTGGCCGACAGCGCCCCGAAGATCCGGTCGACCTCGGCCTGTTCGGCCTCGCCGCCGCCCTCCAGGGTGCGTCGCAGAGCCGCGTAGGCCTCGAGCCTGTCGCGCAGTCCGGCGAACGAGAACGGCTTCACCAGGTACTGCAGCGCTCCGTGGCGCATCGCGGCCTGGACCGTCGCGACATCGCGCGCCGCGGTCACCATGATCACGTCGATCTGGTGACCGCGTTCGCGTACCGTGCGGGCCACCGAGAGTCCGGTCTCGTCGGGCAGGTAGTGGTCGAGCAGGACGAGATCGACGTCCAGTTCCTCGATACGGGCCACGGCCTCGGCCGCGCTGTACGCCTTGCCCACCACCTGGAAGCCGGGAACCTTCGCCACATAGGCGGCGTTCACGTCCACCACGCGCGCGTCGTCGTCCACGACCAGGACGTCGATCATCACACCTCCTCGGTCACGTCGGGCGCGGGCTCCCGCGCCGTGGATCCGCCGAGCGCCTCCGGGAGGACGACCGTGAACGCCGCGCCCCCGGACGCGGACTCGGCCACCGTGGCGGTGCCGCCCTGGCGCTCCGCGAGCCGTCGGACGAGCGCCAGCCCGATGCCCCGCTTCCCGTGTGCGGGCGGCTCCTTCGTGGACCAGCCTTCCACGAAGACGCTCTCGCGCTGGTCGGCGGGGACCCCCGGTCCGGTGTCGCGCACCGTGAGCACCGCGGTCCGCCCCTCGGCTCGCAGGGCCACCTCCACGCGCGGGTGGCGCGTGGAGGCGGCCGTCGCGTCGAGTGCGTTGTCCACCAGGTTGCCGACGATCGTGACGAGACCGCGCGGATCGACAAGGCGGTCGGGCAGAGCCGTGTCGGACGAGACGCCGAGGGCGACGCCTCGCTCCGCCGCGACGGTGGCCTTGCCAACGAGGAGAGCGGCGAGCAGCGGGTCCTGGATCTTCTCCGTGATCTGCTCGGCGGTCGCCCGGTGGGCTCCGGTCACTTCACCCACGAATTCGGCGGCCTCCTCGTACATCTCCAGTTCGAGGAGGCCGAGCAGGGTGTGCATGTGGTTGGCGTGCTCGTGGTCCTTCGCGCGCAGGGCGTCGATCAGGCCCCGGGTGGAGTCCAGTTCACGCCCCAGCTGCTCCAGCTCCGTCCGGTCGCGGAGGGTGACCACGGCGCCGCCGTCGTCGGTCGGCATGCGGTTGGCGACCAGGACGCGCTGTCCGCGGACGGTGAGCAGATCGGTTCCGGTGACCTGGCCCGCGAGCACGTCCGTCGTGCGGCCGGGCCCGAGCGCCGTCTCCAGGGGTTCGCCGATCGCCGCGCCGCCGACGCCGAGGAGGCGCTGTGCCTCGTCGTTCAGGAGCCGGATCCGGCCGTCGTGGTCGAGAGCCACCACGCCCTCCCGGATGCCGTGGAGCATCGCCTCGCGCTCGGTGAGCAGCGCGGCGATGTCGGAGAAGGCCAGGTCGCGCGTCTGTCGCTGCACCCTGCGCGAGATCAGGTAGGCGGCCAGGGCGCCGACGGCGAGTGCGCCGCCCGCGTAGGCGAACAGACCGGGGATCGCGTGGATCAGCCGGGCGCGGACGCTGTCGTACTCGATGCCGACCGACACCGCGCCCAGGATGGCCCCGTCAGCGCCCCTGAGGGGCACTTTCCCGCGTGCGGAGCGGCCGAGGGTGCCGTCGTCGATCTCCATGACCTCGTGGCCCGCCAGCGCGTCGTGAGGGTTCGTCGAGACGACCTTGCCGATCCGTGCGCGGTCGGTGTGGGACCAGCGGATCCCGCGCATGTTCATGATCACGACGTACTCGGCGCCGCTCGCCCGCCGGATGCGCTCGGCCTCGGCCTGCACGGGACCGCCCGGGGTCGGGCGCGACGCCTCGAGGTCTGCCGCGATCTGGGGCTGGGCCGCCGTGGTCTGCGCGATGGCCAGGGCGCGGCGCATCGCCTGATCGTCCAGTTGATCGCTCAGGGGCGCCAGGAACAGCCCGGTGGCCAGCACCGCCACTCCGGCGGCGATCGCCACCTGCATGAGCAGCACCTGGGAGAAGACGCGCCGGGGCATCCCGAGGCGCAGTCGGCGGGCGGGGGAGGTCGTGCTCATGATGACGAACGGTACGGGCCGGTCCGCCGGGTTCAGTACCCCTTGTGGTGCGGATCTCGTCCGGCTGCCTCTTGCGGTGCGGATCGCGTCCGGCACGGCGCGCTGCGCCACACCACCAGAGATGCCGCGTTCTCCGCCCGGGGTATTGCGGTCGTCGGCCGATGGGGTGCTAGGAGCCCTGCGGCCCGGCGTCACACCGGGCCGCGCGCAGTTCTACCGGGAAGGGCTGAGGGCTGCCGACGGCGCGGCCACCTCGTGCACCGCCACCACATCCATCCGGGCCGGTGACCCGAGGGCGCCACCGCAGCTCTCGGGACGCGGCGGCGCCGACGCGCGCTGAGCCACGCCGACCGTCCATCGCCGCCCGTCCTCGTGCGCGACGGTCACCTCGAAGCGCGGCTCGTCGCCGTCGACGGCCAGGGAGTCGAACACGTCCAGGGCGCCCGCACGGCTCTCGGGGAGCATGCGCCGCACGGCCAGCTCAGCGGCCTGTCCGGGCCGGTCCCAGGCGGAGTTCCCCCGGCACCCCTCGGTGACGATCCTGTCCGCGCGGACGGCCGCAAGGATCTCCCGGACGGAGGCCGGAGTGACCCGCCCGTACGCGTACCCGTACGGCAGGACCAGGAGGGTGGGCGAGAAGCGGTGGCCGCCGAGATGCGTGACCTCCCAGACGCCTTCCTCGCCGGCCGCGTCCAGCTCGGCCGCCAGGGGACGGCCCAGCAGCGCACAACAGCGGTCGCGCTTTCCGTTCGTGCAGACCAGGGCGAGGGGCGCGCCGCCGTGCGGTTCACCGAAGCCGCCGTGGTCGCCCGCTCCGAGTGCGGCGAAGTCGAGCGCCCGCAGCTCTTCCGGGGAGGTCACCGTGCCGCTGCGCAGCCAGGCGTTACCTGGTGCGGTGTGCGCCAGGTAGACCTGGTGGCGTGTCGGGGCGTGCGTGTCGGCGTGACGGCCGGGACGCCGCACGAGCGCGACCCGTACGCCGGTTCCCTCCGCGGCGGATTCCAGGGCGCGGCCCACGGCGGGGTCGAGGTGGCTGGAGGTCAGGGCCTTGGCACCCCACGGGCCGGGCTGCTCGATCAGCAGCCAGGTCCGCGCGGTCGCCGCGGTCCCGGCGATCGGCTCGTCCAGGTCCCGCGAGGCGGTCGCGCACGTACTCACGCAGTGGAGCCTAACCTGACCTTCCTGCCCCGCTTCACGCTCCGGCCGACCCCGGTCGGGCACCGGGTGGCGCGGGCAGTGGCTGGGGCGGCCGGGCGCCGATGTAGTGCCCCGTGGGGCGCATCCGCAGGGGCCTCTCGTCGTACTCCTCCAGGGCGTGTGCGATCCACCCCGCGGTGCGCGCGACCGCGAAGATGGTCTCCCCGGCCTCCTCGGGCATGCCGTACGACGTCGTCAGGACGGCGAGCGCCAGGTCGACATTGGCGTGCAGATCGGTGTGGCGGGCGGTCGTCGCCACGACGTCGTGCGCGGCGGCCAGTGCCGGACCGGCCCCGGGGAGCCCTTCGAGCGCCGTGAACAGCGCCTGAGCGCGTGGGTCCTCGCCCTTGTAGTGCCGGTGTCCCAGGCCGGGGATGCGCCGGCCTGCGCGCAGTTCGTCCGCCACGGCGGGGCCCGCGTTGCCGCGGTCGAGCACCTCGAGGAGGAAACGGTGGGCCAGGCCGCTCGCCGCTCCGTGCAAGGGGCCCTCCAGGACGCCGAGGCCGGCCGAGACCGCCGCGTACGCGTGCGCGCGCGCCGACGCGGCCACGCGGACGGCGAGGGTGGACGCGGCGAGGTCGTGGTCGACCAACAGCGCAAGTGCCTGGTCGAGCACACGCAGTGACGCCTCGTCAGGGTGCTGGTGCGACAGGCGCCCCCACAGGCGCTGAGCAATGGGCGGCCCGTCGGTGTACGTGGCGGACCGGAGCGGGAGCGTGGCCGCCAGGGTCGGGATGAGGGCCCGCGCGGCCCCCAGGACCGAGGGCTCGGAGAGGTCGTAGCGGAGGGGGTCGGCCGAGGCGGATGCCACCGCGGCGACCCTGAGCCGGTCCACCGTGCCGGCGTGCTCGGGCAGCGCGCCGGCCGCGCGCCGGGCCGCGGTCAGGGCGTCCTTGGGGGCGGTGAAGCGCGCGCCGGGGCGCAGTGCGCCGGTCCAGAGCCACTCCGCGACCTCCTCGAAGGAGTGAGCGGCCGCGAGCTGCGTCGCGTCGACCCCCCGGAAGAAGTACCGGTCCTCCTCGATGAGGGTGAGGCGGGTTCTCACGGACAGCTCGGCGAGTCCTGAACTCGGGGCGCTCTCCCGCCTGTTGCGTCCTGCCAGTGCGTCCACCTCGGCGGCGTCGAAGGTGCTGCCGCGACGCCCGGGCCCGCGCCTGCTCGTGAGCTGGCCGCGGCTCACGTAGGCGTAGACCGTCTCGGGCTTCACTCCCAGGCGCTCGGCGGTCTCGCGGGTCGTCAGTCGGCGGGGTTCAGGGGCGCCTGCCCGTTCTTGGTCCCTCATGCGCGTCACCGTATCCGTCAAGCATGTATTGATTCAATCAATATTGACAGGCTTGAAGTCAAGAGTGGACAGTTGAATCAAGTTCAGGGAGGAACACATGTCGCTCAACGGGACCTCGGCCACCGCCGCCACCCCCGCCATCGACGTACCGCGCGGCCTCGCGGGCGTCGTCGTCACCGACACCGCACTCGGGGACGTCCGAGGGCGCGAAGGCTTCTATCACTACCGCCAGTACTCGGCCGTCGAGCTCGCTCGGACCCGCAGTTTCGAGGACGTCTGGTACCTGATGATCCACGGCGAGCTTCCGCGCCGGGCGGAGTCGGAAGCCTTCGCGCGCAGGACCGCCGAGCTGCGCCGCCTGCCGGACGAGGTCAGGGCGGCCCTGCCTGGTGTGGCACGCGCCGGGGCGGTGTCCGGTCCGCTCGCCGGCCTGCGGACGGCGCTCTCGCTGTTCGGCGCCTCGCAGGGCTTCCGGCCCGTCTACGACATCGACGCCGAGCGGCGCCGTGAGGACACGCTGGCTGCCGCGGCCGTCGTCCCGACCATGCTGACGGCGCTGCACCGGCTCGGCGAGGGGCTCGAACCGGTGGAGCCGCGCGAGGACCTCTCGTACGCCGCCAACTACCTGTACATGCTCACGGGTTCGGAGCCGGACCCATCCCGCGCACGGGCCGTGGAGCAGTATCTGATCTCAACCATTGATCACGGCTTCAATGCGTCAACATTCACGGCGCGGGTCATCGCCTCGACCGGAGCGGACGCCGCCGCCTGCCTGGTGGGCGCCGTCGGGGCGCTCTCGGGCCCCCTGCACGGCGGAGCGCCGAGCCGCGCGCTCGACACGCTCGACGCCATCGGCACGCCCGACCGGATCGACCCCTGGATCCGTGAGCGGGTCCTCGCGGGCGACCGGATCATGGGCTTCGGGCACCCCGTCTACCGCACCGAGGACCCGCGTTCGCGCATGCTGCGAGGCAA
>NZ_WWIA01001094.1 GCF_009870065.1 Streptomyces sp. SID5785
CCGCCCGCGCCGCACGTCCGCGGCGGCCACCCCGAGCAGCGCGAGCCGGGCGGCGGCTGGGGAGCCCCGTCGATGGCTCCGCCCGCCCGGGGCACGGGCGGCGTCGGCGCCGAGGTGCCGCCTGTCGCCTCGCCGCCCGGCCCCGGACCGGCGTCCGGTCCGCTGCCGAGCCCGCGCCAGGAGTACGTCGACGCCTTCGACCGTCTCGACGCGCCCGCCGGCCGCTCCCCGTACGCGACGAGCCGCACGCTGAGCGGCGCTCCCGAGGAGCAGGACCCCTACGCCGCCGTCTCGGACTGGAGCGACCGGCCGCCCCCGCCCGGCGACGAGCTGCCGCAGGACGGGTCGGGTCGCGGCAAGCGGCGCACCGGCATGACGTTCACCGGGATCGCCGCGGCCGCCGTCACGACCGTGCTCGCCATCGTCGTCGCGGGCCAGGTCGCGGACGGCGGTGACTCCGGGGGCGGTGCACAGGCACGCGCCGCCGACGGAACGCGCGCGCAGAACGGCTCGGCGTCCCGTTCGGACGACCGCGCCACACCGAGCGCACCGGGCCGCGCCGCGCCGCTCACGTACGGGCAGAAGATGGCGAAGAAGTACCCGCTCAAGGCTGATCTCAAGGGCTCGGGGGCGTTCGAGACGATCCCGACGGGCGCCGCGGCACCGGGCAAGGGGACCAAGTTCCGGTACCGGATCGACGTGGAGAAGGGCCTCGGCCTCGACGCGCAGCTGTTCGCGGACGCCGTGCAGAAGACGCTGAACGACAAGCGGAGCTGGGCGCACGGCGGGGAGCGCACCTTCGAGCGCGTCGCGCGAGGCGAGAAGGCCCAGTTCGTCATCACGCTCGCCAGCCCCGGGACCACGGCGGACTGGTGCGCCAAGTCGGGCCTCGACACGACCGAGGACAACGTGTCGTGCGACTCCGCCGCCACCGACCGCGTGATGATCAACGCCTACCGCTGGGCGCAGGGCGCGAAGCCCTTCGACGACGCGCTGCACGACAAGGCGATCTATCCGTACCGCCAGATGCTCATCAACCACGAGGTCGGCCACCGGCTCGGCTTCAACCACGTGACGTGCACCAACGACGGCGCGCCGGCCCCGGTCATGCAGCAGCAGACCAAGTTCCTCACGTCCGGTGGGATCACGTGTCTGCCCAACCCCTGGGTGTTTCCCAAGGGTTGACGCTCCGTAGCGTTCCGTAGTCTCGCGGTCTCTTAGCGCGACAGAACGTCACGCGCGCGGGAAAGTTACGGCCGTTCACCCCTTTTGGTGGCGCGATGGACAACCGTCCATCGCACCACCGGCATGTCCGCATACGTTCTTCCCGCTGCGAGCCGCCGGTCCAACGACGGCTCACCGACAGGGAGATCGGGGGTGTGGGCGTGCGCATCGGACTGCTGACCGAGGGTGGTTATCCGTATGTGAGCGGCGAGGCCAGACTCTGGTGCGACCGGCTTGTGCGCGGACTCGAGCAGCACGAGTTCGACATCTACGCGCTCAGCCGCAGCCAGGAGCAGGAGGACGCGGGCTGGATCGAACTCCCCCCGCAGGTCAGCCGGGTGCGGACCGCACCGCTGTGGACCGGCGCCGAGGACGGCACGCACGGCCCCGCGATCGGCCGCCGCGCCCGCCGGCGCTTCGCCGCTCTCTACGGGGAGCTGGTGACCGCGATCGTGCGCTCCGGCGGCGCCGAGACGGGCGGCGGGATCGACTCCGCCACCGAGGCGGACCGTTTCGCCACTGCTCTCTACGGGCTGGCCGAACTCGCCCGCGCCGAGGGTGTCCTCGGCCTCGCGCTGCGTTCCGAGGCCGCCGTGCGCATCCTGGAGCGCGCCTGTCGTGCGCCCGGAGCGCTGCGCGCCGCCCGCGCCGCCCGCGTCCCCGACCTCCTCGCCTTCACCGGTCACCTCGAGCGCGCGCTGCGCCCGCTCTCGCTCGACTGGTACGACGACGCGTCCGGCAGCGCCGGGCTCACCGGGGGCGGCGGACTCGGCGCCGTCGACCTGTGCCACGCCGCCTCGGGCGGATCGGCGGCGCTGCCCGGTCTCCTCGCCAAGCGCTTCTTCGGCGTCCCCCTGCTCGTCACCGAGTACGGGGTGCAGCTGAGGGCCCGCTACATCGCCGCGGGTGACGCCGAACTGAGCGCGCCCGTGCGTGCGCTCCTCGCCGCCTTCCACGGTCGGCTCGCCGCCGAGGTCTACCGCGAGGCGGCCCTGATCACTCCGGGCAACGCGCACGCCCGCCGCTGGCAGGAACGGTGCGGCGCCGACCGCGCCAAGCTCCGCACCGTCCACCCCGGCATGGAGGCCTCCCGCTTCGCCGAGGTCGGCGAGCGGGAGGAGCCGGGGGAGCCCGACACCCTCGTCTGGGTCGGCCGGGTCGAACCCTCCAAGGACCTCATCAACCTCCTGCACGCCTTCGCCGAGATCCGCAAGGAGGAGCCGAAGGCGCGGCTGCGCATCGTGGGCGCGGTCCCGGCGGCCTGCGGGACCGGCACCAACCCGGGCGGCGTCGGACCGGCGCCGGGTCAGGGAACGGGTCCGCGCGCCGGCGCACTCGCCGGGCAGGGTGGAGCGACCGCTGCCGCCACCGGGCCGACGGGGCGCGGGTCGGCCGCGGGCGGCGTCCCGGACGGGAGCGTCGACGCCGGGGTGAACGCGGTCGCAGGCGTCGGACAGCCCGGAGCCAGCGAGGCCGAGGCCGAGACCTACCTCGGCCACTGCAAGGCCCTCGCCGCTCAGCTCTTCCCCGACGAGGCCGACGGGCTGCACTCCGTCGGTGAGAACCCCGTCTCCTTCGAGGAACTCGGTGGCCCCGAGGCCCCCGACCTCGCCGACGCCTACGGATCGGGCTCCGTCGTCGTCCTCTCCAGCGTCGTCGAGGGCTTTCCGATCAGCCTCGCCGAGGCCATGTTCTGCGGGCGCGCAACCGTGTCCACCGACGTCGGCGCCGTGGTCGAAGTCATCGGCGGCACGGGACTCGTGGTGCCGCCCCGCAACCCGCGGGCGCTCGCCGAAGCCTGCGTCGCGCTGCTGCGCGACCCGGAGCGCCGCGAGCGCCTCGGAGCGGCGGCCCGCGCCCGCGCGCTGGAGCTCTTCACCGTCGAACAGAACATCGCGGCATTTCGCAGCATTTACCTGGAGATCGTGTCGCACTGCCCTGTGCGCAGGGAGGCCCTGGACGACTCCGGCGAGCCCCTGCCCTTCGCGCATCCCCCCGAGGCGCACGTGCCCGGCCGGTGGACAGCGCCCGCCGTGGACGGCGCCGGAGGCGCCTGGCGTGCGGGCCATCCCGACGCCGTGGTCTCGGGCGTGCCCCGATGGGCCGACACCGGTGCGGCGACCGAGTTGTCTGCGGGAGCCGACTCCCGCCTGGCGCTCGGCACCCGCACCGGGGGCGGAAGCGGCGGCGGGGAACGCGAGCAACGCGAGCAGTTGGCCGGGGCCACCCCCGGCTGCGGGGAAGGCGAAGCATGAACGGGCGACAGGACATGGCCCCCGCGGGACGCCACGGCACGGATGTCGTGAGCCCGGATGTTGTGGGCACGGATGTCGTGGGCACGGGTGCTGTGGGCACGGATGTCGTGGGCACGGGTGCCGTGGATCTGGACGTCCTGGATTCGGGCGCGGCAGGTGGGGAGGCCGCAGGCAGGGATGCCGCAGGTGCGGATGTCACGGGCACAGGCGCGGGCGTTGGCGGTACGGGTGCTGTCGGTACGGGCGTCGCAGGTACGAGTGCCGGCGGTACGGATGTCGTCGGTACGGACCTGCCCGGGGCGCCGGTAGGGGCGACCGCCTGGGGGGCCGTCGCCGACCCGGACCCGCTCCGCGGATCCGCGGCGGATCGTTTGACCACGGTCCGGCCGGCGGAACCGTCCGTGCCGGTCGCCCCCGACAGCGAGCTGCTCAGCGAGGCCGGAGCCGCCTGGCGCGCGAGCGACTCCACCATGCGCCCCGAGGCCGGGCCCGCCGCCGATGCGGGCTCGGCCGACGGGGGCGATGACGCGCCGCAGGAGAACCGCCCCGGGTGCACGGGCGACAGCTCGACCCCGGGCGAAGGCCGCCGCCCCGAGCAGACGAGTGGTGGGCCGGTGCCTGCTGAGGACCGCGCGGAGCCTCTGGCCACACCGGGTGAGCCGGGCGACAGGACGACCGACAACACGAGCGACAGCACCGCGGGTCCGATCGCCCCGGACTACGTCTCCGACCTCCTGGACCCCTTCGACTCCTCGCATCGGTCCGGCCGGACTGTTTCGCTGGACCCGATCAGCCCCGCCGAACCAGCCGACCCGACCACTCCAGACGACCCGACCAGGACCGCCGGCTCGACCGGCCTCACTGATGCGACCGGTTCCGTCGACCCGACCGGTTCGAACCGCTCCGCTGACGCGATGGGTTCGACCGGCCCGGCTGAATCGTTCGATCTGGCTGCACGTACGGGTGGACCCGGAGGCATTGGCTCCAGCGGTCCGATCGGCGCCATCGATCCCACCGACCCCTTCAGCCTCGTCGGCGATTCGACCGGAGAAGCTGGTCTGACCGATCGGACCCACACCCGTGCGAGCAAGGGGGCCGATGCAACCCCTGGGACCGGCCCGACCGGCGGCAGTGTGTCCCCCGGCGCTCCCGGTGCCCCGGGCGCTCCCGGCGCGGTCCGCTCCTCCGGAGCCGGAGCCGGAACCGGGGCCGCGTCGTCCGACGACGACTCCGCACTGCTCGCCCTCCTCACTCTCCCGGCCGACGCCGAGAAGCCGACGCTCGCGGCAGCCGTGACCTCGTCCACCTCCTCTGCCGAGCGGGAAGCGTCCCGCGCCGGCGCCGGCGCCGGCGCCAGCTCCGGGACCGCGGCCCGGCCCCGGGCCGCCGCCGAACGCGCCGCGGAGCGCACGCCCGCCAACTCCCGTTCGCCCCAGCGTCGTTCCGGAGCGGACCCCGTCAAGGTCCTCATGCATCGGCACCGGGACCTGTGCGAGCGCGCCGTCGACCCGCTGGAGATCGCCGCCGGGCTCGAGGCACACGGTGTCACCGACCGGACCGCGGCCCGCTACCGGCACAAGGACGTCTTCTCGCTCGCCGAGGAGATGTACGCCCGCATGCCGCGCACCGGCGACACTGTCGAGTCGGCCCCGGCGGTCCCGCCAGGCCGCCCGCGCCTCCGCGGAAGCTGGGCCGGGCCGGCCCTCCTCCCCGGCGCTCTCGCCGCCCTCACCCTGCTCGGCGTGGAGACCACACGCGGCACGGTCCGCCTGGTGCTCGGCGTCGCCGGCCTGCTCGTCGTCTGCGCCGTGCTTCAGGCGGCGCTGCGCCGCGGGCCGCTGCGGACCGGCGAGGGACCCTCCGCACCCTCTGCCTGGCTGTGGGTCTGGTGGCTGCTCGCCTACGCGGCACTCGGCGACGGCCTCCTCGCCGCCGCTCTCTCCGGCGGGCCGGACGAGGCCTGGGCCCCGTCGACCGCTCCGCTGCTCGCCCTCGCGATCAGCGTCGCGCCCGGCACCTGCTGTGCCTACCTCTTCATGACCGGTGCTCGACGTCGTCTCGCCCTCAGCCATGGGCTCGCCGAATTCGCCTCTTCCGCACGTCCGTTGCTGCTCGGCTGTGTCCTCCTGTTCGCCTTGATCCTTGTCGCCCTGCTGGCGGGTGCCGGCGCCGTGCTCGACCAGGACGTCGACATCGCGGGCGCGACCGCTCTCGGCGTGCTGCTCCTGCTCGCCCGGCTGCTCGCCGCGCACGGCCGCAGCCACGCCCCGGCCGTCGTGCTCGGCGCCGCCGCCGGCGTCGAGACGGTGGCCGTCGCCACGGTCTTCGCCGCCCGGCTGCCCGGCTGCGACTTCCTGGGCGTGCCCGTCGAGTCCGTCGTGGACGCGGCCGGACCCGGCGTCGTGCCGGCCGTCGCCTGCGCGGTCGCGGCGCTCGCCCTGCTCGTCCATGCCACCCGCACTCTGACGCACGCCTCCGCCCACGCGGGCCCCGACGCCACCACGGGCGAGATGCCATGACCACGGGCCGGCCCACGGTCGGGCGCGCGACCCCCTGACCCCTCGCGCTCGCCGCACGACCACACCCACCTCTCGCCCGCGGTGCCGACACCGCGGGCTCACTCGTCGAACCAGAGCAACACCCATAAGGAGAACGCCAGATGACCACCCCTCCTCCCGGAGGCGCCGGACACGCCGGATACTCCGGATCTCATGGGCAGCGCACCCACGACCGGTGTGACCGGCGCCCAGCGTGCCGGGCGCACGCGGCTCGGATTCCGGGAGGCGACCGATGAGGGTCCTGCTGATCGGAGCCAACGGGTACCTGGGCCGCTTCGTCGCCGACCGCCTCCTGGCGGACCCCGCCGTGCAGCTGACGGCGCTGGGCCGGGGCGACGACGCCGACGTCCGCTTCGACCTCGCCACCGGCAGCCCGGGCGCGCTCACCCGCTTTCTCGAGGCCGTGCACCCTGGCGTGGTCATCAACTGCGCGGGCACCACCCGCGGCGGCGCCCGCGAACTGACCCGGCACAACACCGTCGCCGTCGCCACCGTCTGCGAGGCCCTGCGCCGCAGCGGCTGCGGCGCCCGCCTCGTGCAGATCGGCTGCGGCGCCGAGTACGGCCCCTCGCAGCCCGGCTCGTCCACCGCCGAGGACGCGGTGCCCCGCCCCGGCGGTCCGTACGGCGTCAGCAAGCTCGCCGCCACCGAACTCGTCCTGGGCTCCGGCCTCGACGCCGTCGTGCTGCGGGTCTTCTCACCGGCCGGCCCGGGCACCCCCGCCGGGTCGCCGCTCGGCCGGCTGGCCGAGGCGATGCGCCGTGCGATGCAGGCCGGCGACGGTGAGCTGAAGCTCGGCGGACTCGGCGCGCAGCGCGACTTCATCGACGTCCGCGACGTGGCGCGCGCCGTGCACGCCGCCTCGCTGTCCGCGGCCCAGGGCGTGATCAACATCGGCTCGGGCCGCGCCGTCCGGCTGCGCGACGCCGCCGCCGTCCTCGCCCGCGTCGCCGGTTTCGGCGGGGCGCTGCACGAGCTCGACGGCCCGCCGTCCGCGATGCGCCAGGCCGTCGGCCATCCGCGGGGCGAGTCCGAGCACGGCATGCACAGCCCGCCCGCCGCATATCCGTACCCCGACGGCTGCGGCAGCTGGCAGCAGGCCGATGTGCGCACGGCGCGCGACCGGCTCGGCTGGCGGCCCCGCATCAACCTCGAAGAGTCCCTCGCCGACATCTGGATGGAGGCGGCATGCCGTATCTGACCCCGACCGCGACCGGCCTGTCGAGCACCGACGTACGACTCGGCTTCGGTATCCCCGGATTCGCCCACCCGCTCGTCGCCCCCGCCGAGTGGGCCGAACTCACCCGCCCGTCGGCCCCGCTGCACTGGGTCGTCCTCAACGTGGCACACGGTCCGGGCAGCCGCCCCGACCCGCACTGTCTGGAGGCGGTGGGCCGGCTGCGCAACGCGGGCGTACGTGTGCTGGGTCACCTCGACCTGACCTACGGAGCGCGCGCCTTCGGCGAACTGGTCTCCGACGCGCACCGGTTCCTCGACTGGTACCAGGTCGACGGATTCCACCTGGACCGCTGCCCGACCGAGCGCGCCGTCCTGCCCGAGGTCCGGCGGACCGTGACGACCCTGCGCGCTTTGGTCGACGACGCCTACATCGTCCTCGGGCACGGCACCCACCCGTACCCCGGATACGCCGAGACCGCCGACCAGTTGGTCACGTTCTCCGGGCCCTGGAGCGACTACCGCTGGTCGCAGGTGGCGGAGTGGACGGCGGAGTATCCGCCGGAGCGCTTCTGCCACTTCGTGCACGGCATGCCGCGCGGCCATCTGGACGAGGCGCTGCGTATCGCGCGCTGGCAGGGCGCGGGCACCATCTACTTCACCGACCGCACGGAGCGGGACGGCGGGACCACGGCCTGGGAGTCGATGCCCGGCTACTGGGACGAAATCGTCTCGCGGATCGGACCGGGTGTCTCGGAATGAAGGAGGGCGTGGCAGTGTTACAGACGGAACAACCGTACGTAGATACCGACCAACGGAGTCCCCGTGTCGCTGCCACCCCTGGTCGAGCCAGCTGCTGAGCTCACCGTAGACGAGGTCCGCAGGTACTCCCGCCACCTGATCATCCCGGATGTCGGGATGGACGGGCAGAAGCGGCTGAAGAACGCCAAGGTGCTCTGTGTGGGCGCCGGCGGACTGGGTTCGCCGGCCCTGATGTACCTGGCCGCGGCCGGCGTGGGCACGCTCGGCATCGTGGAGTTCGACGAGGTCGACGAGTCGAACCTGCAGCGCCAGATCATCCACAGCCAGGCCGACATCGGCCGGTCCAAGGCGGAGTCCGCGAAGGACTCGGTCCTCGGCATCAACCCGTACACGAACGTGATCCTGCACGAAGAGCGGCTCGAAGCCGACAACGTGATGGACATCTTCAGCCAGTACGACCTGATCGTCGACGGCACCGACAACTTCGCGACGCGCTACCTCGTCAACGACGCGTGCGTGCTGCTCAACAAGCCCTATGTGTGGGGTTCCATCTACCGCTTCGACGGCCAGGCCTCGGTCTTCTGGTCCGAGCACGGGCCGTGCTACCGCTGCCTGTACCCGGAGCCCCCGCCGCCCGGCATGGTCCCCTCGTGCGCCGAGGGCGGCGTCCTGGGCGTGCTGTGCGCGTCCATCGGCTCCATCCAGGTCAACGAGGCGATCAAGCTCCTCGCCGGCATCGGTGAGCCGCTCGTCGGCCGCCTGATGATCTACGACGCCCTGGAGATGCAGTACCGCCAGGTGAAGGTCCGCAAGGACCCCAACTGCGCGGTCTGCGGCGAGAACCCGACCGTCACCGAGCTCATCGACTACGAGGCCTTCTGCGGCGTCGTGTCCGACGAGGCGCAGGAGGCGGCCGCCGGCGCGACGATCACTCCCAAGCAGCTCAAGGAGTGGATCGACGACGGCGAGAACATCGAGATCATCGATGTCCGGGAGCCCAACGAGTACGAGATCGTCTCCATCCCGGGCGCCAAGCTGATTCCCAAGAACGAGTTCCTCATGGGGACCGCCCTGGAGAGTCTGCCGCAGGACAAGAAGATCGTCCTGCACTGCAAGACGGGTGTCCGCAGTGCGGAAGTCCTCGCCGTCCTGAAGTCCGCGGGCTTCGCGGACGCCGTGCACGTGGGCGGCGGCGTGATCGGCTGGGTCAACCAGATCGAGCCGGAGAAGCCGGTCTACTGAGCCACCGCCGACCGGCCATGATCGTCCCGGACGGGCCTCGCGCACTGCGCGCGGGGCCCGTCCGGCGCGTTCGGGAGCTTGATCAGACCCGCGTGAAGGGCTCGCGCGCCGTGTCGTCGCGCCGTATTCGACACTCCTGTCGGTGCCCGGCCCCTGCCGTCACCGATGTCACCACCGCCGCACCGGCCGGCCCCCGTGTCCCGAACTGCTGCGGGTGGTCGGCGCCCGCACCGGCGCCTGCCGTCTCCGGGCCCCTGCTCCCGCCCCTGTCCGTGTCCCTGTCCCTGTACATGTCGTCTCCCCCTCGACTGCCGTCCTGACCGGCCCCGATCGCTCTCGATCGGGAACCGACGACGTCAGATTAGAAGGTCCCGCCGACATCCGCCGGAGCCTGTGGATAACTCCGCGATCACGAGCAGACCGTTCCCTCTTTCGGGACCGTGCCGTCGAGGAGATAGCTGTTCACGGCGCCGGACACGCACTTGTTCCCGCTGTCGTACGCCCCGTGCCCCTGTCCCTTGTACGTCAGCTGGACCCCGACGCCCTTGCCCAGGGCCTGGGCCATCTTCCGCGCGCCCTCGTATGGCGTGGCCGGGTCGCCGGTGTTGCCCACGACGAGGATCGGGGCGGAGCCGGCCGCGGCGACGTCCGGGTGGTCGGCGGCGCCGTCGGTCGCCCAGTCGGTGCAGCTCAGCATGCCCCAGGCGAGGTAGTCGCCGAACAGAGGTGACGCGGTGCGGAACTCGGGCAGTTTCGCCTCGACGTCCTCCGGCGTGTACCGGGGCTTGTCGTCGGCGCAGTTGATCGCGACGTTGGCGGCCTGGATGTTGCTGTACTTTCCGTCCTCGTTGCGCCCGTTCATCGAGTCGGACAGCGTCATCAGGACCTTGCCGTCGCCGTCGTAGGCCTGCTGCAGGCCCTCGGTGAGGTACTCCCAGAAGTCCTTCGAGTAGAGGGACTGGGCGATCCCGTTCGAGGCCGCCGTCTGTGTCAGGTCCCGCGGGAAGATCCCCGGGATCGGCTTGTCGTCGAGGTCCCGGAGCAGCTTGGCGATCTTGTCCTTCACGTCCTGGGGGGTGTCGCCGACCGGGCAGTCCTCGATCTTGGACGTGCAGTCCTTCGCGTAGTTGTCGAGCGCGAGCTGGAAGCCCTTGGCCTGGCCCAGCGAGCTCTGCTCCGAGTTCTCCGTGGGGTCGACCACGCCGTCGAACACGGCGCGGCCCACCTTCTTGGGGAACAAGTGCGCGTAGACACCGCCCAGTTCGGTTCCGTACGAAATGCCGAAATAGTACAGTTTGTCGTCACCCAGAACCTGACGCATCAGGTCCATGTCCCGGGCCGCGTCGGTGGTGCGGACGTGGGGGAGGACCTTGCCGGAACGCTTGTCGCACGCGCTGTTGAACGCCGTCACGTTGTCGACGAGCTTCTTGCGCTCCGCCGCGTCGTCGGGGGTGGAGTCCTGCTGGAAGTACTCGTCCAGCTTCTCGTCGTCCTCGCACATGACGCCCGCGCTGCGGCCCACCCCGCGCGGGTCGAAGCTGACCAGGTCGTAGCGGGTGCGCAGCTTCGCGTAGTCCGTGCCGAACGCCGGCAGGCTCGTGATGCCCGAACCTCCGGGGCCGCCGAAGTTGAAGATCAGCGAGCCGATCCGCCGGTCCTCGGCACCGCTCGCCTTCGCGCGGATCAGCGCGAGGCCGATCGTGTCGCCCTTCGGCTTGTCCCAGTCGAGCGGCGCCTTCATGGTGGCGCACTGCCACTCGGCACCGCCGGGCAGCGGGGACGGGGCCTCTCCGCCGCCCTCGGAATCCGCCGGCGCGGGACAGTCCTTCCAGTTCAGCGTCTGGGACGGCAGATCCACGGCGTCCTTGGAATCGCCGCTGCAGGCCGCGAGCGACGTGGACAGCAGGGCGGCGGATACGGCCAGGGCAGCGGCGCGGGGCCGGGACGGAATGGGCATGCGTCCATCCTGCGATGGCCGGGAGCGGGACGCTCGGGCTGCGGTCTGTGCGGGTGAGAGGCGGCGACCGCGGCCCGGCGTCCTACAGGGCGCCCTTGCGGCTCAGGTGGTTGAAGAACAGCCAGCCGGGCAGCACGGGGAGCCACAGCGTCAGGAGGCGGTACAGGAGCACCGCGGGGGCGGCGACCTCCTTGGGCAGGCCGACCGCGATCAGACCGACGGTCAGGGTGGCCTCGACGGCTCCGACACCGCCCGGTGTCGGAGCGGCCGAGCCGAGCGCGTTGCCCGCGAGGAAGACGACCGCGACGCTGGCGAGGCTCAGGCTCGTCGCCTCGTTGCCGAAGGCGCGGATCGACGCGTCGAGACACATGACGAAGCACGCGGTCAGGAGCAGCATGCCGCCGATGCCGGTGACCAGCTTCCGCGGCCGCTGCAGCACGTCGAGCATGCGCGGCACCACACCGGCGAAGAGCGACCGTACGCGCGTGACGACGAATTTCCGCAGGAACGGGATCGACGTCACCACAAGGACGAGCACAGCGACCGTCAGGAGCCCGGCGATGACCGTCCGGGACGGCGACAGAGAGGGCGTCTTCTCGGTGCCGGTGAGATAGCCGAACGTCAGCAGGAGCAGGATGTGCGCGCCCATGCCGAACAGCTGCGAGGCGCCCACACTCGCGACGGCGAGCCCGGGCCGGACGCCCGACCGCTGGAGGAAGCGCGTGTTGAGCGCCACGCCGCCGACCGCGGCCGGCGCCACGATCTTCACGAAGGAACCGGCCACTTGGGCCGCGACGGTCCGCATGAAGGGCACGCGCTCCGGCACGAAGCCGAGCAGGCTCATCGCGGCCGCCACGTAACTGAGCGCGGAGAACACCACCGCGAGTCCGACCCAGCCCCACTCGGCCTCACCGACGATCGCCCCGAAGTCGATGTGAGTGAGCTGGGACAGCAGGAAGTACGCGCCGATCGCCCCGGCGATGAAGCTGATCAGGGTGCGCGGCCTGATGCGCTCCAGACGGGCCGGCTCCACGGGCGCCTGGGGGCGGATCCGCAGCACCTGGTGGCGGATCTGGGTGAGCAGATCCTCCTCGCGTGCCTCGTCGAGAGCCTCGTCGATGGCCCGCTTCTGCGCCTGGCGCTCGGCCTTCTCGTTCTTCTTCTCGGTCTTTTTCTCGGCCCGTACGGACTGCTTGGCACTGCCGTTCTCCGCGGCGGCCGTCTGGCGCGCCTCGCGGGCCCGGTCGGCCGCCTCGAGGACGGCCTCGCGCTCGCGCTGAGCGCGCTCCCGGCCCAGCCGTCGCAGGGTTGCCCGGGTGGAGCGTGTGAGGGCGATCGGCTGCAGCAGCGGCAGGCAGTCCGCGACGGTGTCGGGGCCGAGGACGCCGACCGCCGAGGCGACCGCGCGCTCGGCGCCCACGCGCAGGCCGAGAGTGGTGACCAGTTGCGCGATGTCCATGCGCAGCACCAGGTCGCCCGCGGCGATCTCACCGCCCCGCAGGTCGGTCAGGATCACCGTGCCGGAACGATCCACCAGAATGGCGTCGCCGGCCAGCCTGCGATGGGCGATCCGGCGCGACTGCAGTGCCTGGACCTGGTGCCAGGTGTCGCGCAGCAGGTCGTCGGTGATCTCCTCGTCGGGCATCGCGTCCAGGGAGCGGCCGCCGATGTGCTCGTAGACGAGCATCACCGCGTCGGGGCCCAGCTCGGACGTCGCGATCAGCTTCGGTGCGTTGGCCCCGGCCGAGATCGCCGCATAGGCGAGCAGTGCCTCCTGCTCCAGGGCCTGTCGCAGCGACTGGAGACTGCGGCGCTGGGTGATGCCGCGCAGCGTCAGCCGGCGCCAGACCCGGTAGAAGAAGCCTTGTGCCTGCTGTTCCCGGTCCACCACGGTGATGTCGAGCGGTGGACCGTCCTCCAGGGTGACGAAGTACCGTCGCCCCCGGTCGCCGTTCTCCGTCGCGCCCTCGTGCGCCTCCTCGCGGGAAGCGCTGACGGGGTGGAAGCCCACGTGCCGCAGGCCCGCGAGCAGGGTCTGCCCGGTGGGGCGCACATTGGGGGAGCCGACTGCGTACAGCGTGCCGTAGGCGACCGTCCAGCCGATGAGGATGGTGAGGATGATCGAGAACGGTGTCGTGTAGCCCGTGACGAGCATCGCGAACGCGTCGAGACACAGCACCACCCACAGCACGACACGCCATCGTGGCCGCCGGGACATGCCGACGGCCGTCATATAGGCGATGACCGGCGCCAGATAGCCGTGCACGGGGTCGGTGAGGGCGTGGATGTCGCCCGGTGACACTTTGGTGAGCGCGTCCTGGATCGACTCGGGCGCCGCCTTGGCGACCCACAGATCCGTCGCCAGCGTCACGCCGTGGGCGAGCACGGCGGCGAGCACGCCGTCCGCGATGCGCAGCCCGTCGCGCTTGATCAGCCGCTCGATGGCGAACGCGACCGGAACGAGCAGGATCGCGATGCTCGACGCGAGCCCCGCGAACTTGGTCAGCAGGTCGGGCGCCTGCCCCGTGCCCTTGTCGATGTCCTGCGCGAAGCCCGTGGTGGTGGCGTGGGCGAACGTGGCGATGGCGAGCAGCACGACGACGGCGAGCAGACCCACCAGGAGCCGCATGAGATCCGAAGGGCGGTGCACGCGCGCGGGGAGGAGCGGTTCGTCGCCGTCCACCTGGTCCGTGTGCGCGTCGGGGGTGACGCTGTCCGGGTCGTGGAGCGGCTGCTCGGGCTTGTCGGGCTTGTCGTCCTCGGCCTGCCCGGCCGGGTCCTCAGGGCGCGCCGGTGTCACAGAGGAGCCCTCCGCCTTCTCGGGGTGCACGCTCTGCTCCGTCGTCTCTTCTTGATCTCGTATCACCAGTCACCGCCCGCACGATGGTGGCATGCCCTGTCGTCGTAGGGGGGTATCAGGGTGCTTTCGACAGGCGCGAAGTCGTCGGCAAGCGCCTTCTTGTACGACTCTCCAGGCTGCCTTTCGTATGTCCCTCCAGGCTGTCGGTGGCGTGCGGCAGGATGGGCCGGATGAGCGAGGAGAGCGATGCGGCAGGCGATCTTCCCGAGCACGGCGACCTTCCCGAGTACGCGGAGCGCGTCCTCGAGGTCGCCGAGCTGATCCCGCCCGGGCGTGTCATGACGTACGGGGACGTCGCCGAGTGGCTGGAGGAGGGCGGCCCGCGCCAGGTGGGGCGAGTGATGTCCCTCTACGGCGGCGGCGTCCCCTGGTGGCGCGTGGTGCGCTCCGACGGGCATCTGCTGCCGGGACACGAGCTGCGCGCCCTGGGCCACTACCGCGAGGAGGGCACGCCGCTGCGCGAGGCCTCCCGGGCCGCGGACGGGCATCTGCCGCGCCTCGACATGAAGCGCGCGCGGTGGGACGGCGAGACGCGTTCGGTAGCTCACACGTGACAGCTTCGGCGATTCCACGCGCGGGCGAGCCGCCGGTGGCCCGTACGAGGGAAAGGCGGCGATCGGGGCACTTCGCCGCCACGGCGTCCGTTCGTGAGACGCGGCACACCTGCCGTGGAAAGCGGGCGGGAGGCGCGCCGGAAGTCCGGCTTCCGCCACACTCGACGGCGTAGCGTCGACGGCACCGTCGATGGCAGCCACCTCCTTCACCCCGTGGCCCCCGCCCTGAGCGGCCGGCCCTTCGACCGCCAGCAGACCCACCAGGACCAGCGATCCACGTGAGCTCCTCCTCGTCCCCCCGGCGCCCGTCGCACCACCCGGTCCGACAGGGGATGCCGGGCGCGTACCGGCTGGTGCGCACCCCGCGGGACCCGGTGGATCCCCCTCGTCTGGACGCACACCAGCGTGCTGTGGTTGACCACTCCCGTGGCCCCCTGCTGGTCCTCGCCGGACCCGGCACCGGGAAGACGACCACCCTTGTGGAAGCCGTCTCCGCGCGCATCGAGCGGGGGGCGGCGCCGGGACGCATCCTGGTCCTCACGTTCAGCCGGAAGGCCGCCGTCGAGCTCCGCGACCGCATGGCGCTGCGTATCGGCGCCGCCCGCGCCCCGCAGGCCACGACCTTCCACTCCTTCTGTTACGCGCTGATCCGCGCGCACCAGGACTCCGAGCTGTTCGCCGAGCCGCTGCGCCTCCTGTCGGGCCCCGAGCAGGACGTCACGGTGCGCGAGATGCTGGCCGGCCAGGTCGACCTGGAGCGGGCCGGGCTCGCCCACGTGCGCTGGCCCGATGAGTTGCGCGCCTGCCTCACGACGCGCGGCTTCGCCGACGAGGTGCGCGCGGTCCTCGCCCGCAGCCGGGAGCTGGGACTCGGACCGGCTGCCCTCGACGCCTTCGCCCGCCGCATCGGCCGCCCCGACTGGCGCGCGGCCGCCACGTTCCTCGCCGAGTACCTGGACGTCCTCGACATGCGGGGCGTGCTCGACTACGCCGAGCTGGTGCACCGCGCCGTGCTCCTCGCCCGGCGCCAGGACGTCGCCGGGCGACTTGCCGCCCAGTACGACGCGGTGTTCGTCGACGAGTACCAGGACACCGACCCCGCGCAGGTCCGGCTGCTGCAAGCCCTCGCCGGGCAGGGACGCACCCTGGTCGCGTTCGGCGACCCGGATCAGTCGATCTACGCGTTCCGCGGTGCCGATGTGAACGGCATCCTGGACTTCCCGCACGCCTTCCCGCGGGCCGACGGAGCACCCGCGCGCGTGGAGGTGCTCACCACGTCCCGGCGCTCCGGAGCGCAGCTCCTGGAGGCCACGCGACGCATCACCCAGCGGATGCCGCTGACACGGCTCCCGTCCGACAAGGTCCGCGCCCACCGCGAGCCGACACCGGTCAGGGGCGGCGGC
>NZ_WWIA01001095.1 GCF_009870065.1 Streptomyces sp. SID5785
TCGTTGAAGGAGATCGGCGTACGTCCCAGCTGGCGAGGCACGGGCGTTGCAAGGCGCATCCACGACCGGCTTCTTGCGGGCCGCGACGAACCGTACGTGACTCTCATGGTCAACCCGGCGGTAGGAGACGGTAAGGTCCACGCGCTCTATCAATCGTGGGGCTACAAGGACATCGGGCACAGTCAGCCATCACCGACGTCCCCTCGGCTGACGGTGATGGTTCGTCCAACCCGCTGACAGGCTCCGACGTCTGTCTCTTCGCGGTGGTCAAGGTGAGGCTGACGTGGATGGGAGGTAAACGCTGGCCCGTCCCAGCGGGCGTGCCGATGCCTTGAAAAACGCGGGATGGGCCGGCAACCGAGTTCTCGTACGCTGCTGAAGAGTGAGCGGCTGCCGAACTTGTGGGGTCGGCTGCGGTGCTGCTCCGGTCTCGCCCGACCCGACGACCGGAAGTCACCGACCTGACAGTCGTGCCTGTGGTGGTGACGGAGACGGAGCAGACCTTCAGGTTTCCGGTGCCGTCCTACCGGCGCGAGGTCGCCGGCACCGAGCAGCACGCCGCCCCGATCTCCGCGTGTGTTGACCGCCTGCGCCTGTTCGGCCTGAGCAAGCAGGTCACACCCTGGGGTCCGTCCTGCACTGCCTCGTACAGGTCGGCGCGACCGAGCGGGGGAGCTGCCTGATGCAGACCTCTCGATCGACCACCGCGCGCGGATCCTCCGGGCATGTACCAGAGGATGGGTTCGCCGGACATCCGAACATCTCTACGCTGGAGCAGCATGAAGAAGGTCGCCATCGTCGGCTGCGGAGGCAGCGGCAAATCCCACGTGGCCCGCGAGCTGGGCACGATCCTCGACGCCCCGGTGACGCACCTGGATGCCGCGTTCTACGACGACGAGTGGAACGCGTTGCCCATGGACAAGTTCACCGACGTGCAGCGCGAGCTGGTCGCGCAGCCGCGGTGGGTGATCGATGGCAACTACAACTCGACGCTGCAGGTACGGCTCGAAGCCTGCGACACGGTGATCCTGATGGACGTGTCGACCGTGGCGGCCCTGTACGGGATCTTCTTCAGGCAGATCCGGCACGGGGCCGGGCACAAGGGCAACGGGGTGCACAACCGCATCCACTGGGGCGTGATCAAGTACGTCGGCACGTACCGGCGCAAGATGCGGCCCCGTGTGATGGCGAAGATCGAGGAGTTCGGCTCCGGCGCCGACGTGGTGCTGCTGGCCAATCGGCGCCAGACGCGACGCTGGCTGCGGAAGGTGGCCGCCGAGCAGTCCTGACCGGCCCGCGCGCCCCCGGTCAGGGGGTGCGGCATGGATGAGCCCAACCCGTTCCTTGGCCCCGTCCGGCAGCGGGAGCTGTACGGACATATCTCGTGGCCGACCGACCGGACCAGCGACCTGACGCGCGCTAAGACCGCCGGCCTCCCCGTTCCCGAGACGATCGTCAGCCTGGTGCAGATCCATCACCGGCAGCCGGACCGGCTCGGCCGGGTGCTCGACATCGGTTGCGGTCGCGGCACGAGCAGCCTCGGCATCGCTGACAGCTCCGCCCCAGCGCGTCGTCGGCCTGGACGCCGCCCCCTCCCTGGTCACCGGCCATTACTTCTACGTTCTCGCCGACGGGGGTGCCGTCGACTTCGTGCACGGCGCCGCCGTAGGCACCTACATCTACCTAGTCCAGGCCGAGATACTGCAAGTGCTCAGGATCGAGCTTCGGGATCGCTTTGCGGAGTTTCGATGTCTTGGAGCCACGTAACTACGACCAGGCGGCAACCGGGCAGGCTGCCTGGATGCAGCACATGACTGACGACCTCAATGGTGTCGAAGCCGTTCCTTGGCAGTGACAACCAGTAGTGGTGGCTGTCGCGTGACTCAGCGACCTCGTTCCCGGACTCCCAGATACGTCGGCAGTCCGGATCGTTGCGAATCTCGTTGAGCAGCTCCGCCAGTTGGTGATCGTGGGGGCGCTCGAAAGCTGCGAAGCGGAGGAGTGCCAAGTACTCGGCTGCGTGCCGTGGCCAGTCGACGTATTGCTGACGAGACTCGGCTGAGAGCAATGCCCAGCGCATCAGGTTCGCCTGCGGTGCGCTGACCCATGGCCACCACTCGGTCATCGCTGCGTTGTAGCCGACGATGTTCCAGTTGGCGTCGCAGAGGTATGCGGGGCTGGGCATCACCTGGTCGACCAAGAGCAGAAGATCGCGGAGCGCTGGACTGTCAACGTGTGGGGGAGACGCCGCCGGCAAGGATCCGCCCAAGGCGTAGAGATGCAGCGCCTGCCGCTCATCGCGTTCCAGAGCGAGGACTTCCGAGAGTGCGTCGAGAGTCTGTCGCTCTAACCGAGGTGTAGCTCCGCTCTCCAGACTTCGGTACCAGCGAACGCTGCGCTGGATCGCGTCGGCGACCTCGTCCTGGGTGAGCTGACGCTGGAGACCCTTCTTTCGCCCAGCAGCCTCACGCCAGGCGCGCAAGAGTCCGGCGAGACCCATCAGCTCGCCCGGCGGGGGAGCGGAGTGAGCGGTAGAGGGCACAGGTGTGCCGTTGAGCATGGGTCCTCCGTGTCAGCAGGGAGCCCGGCCCCGACCGGACGTGAGCCTGACCGGTCTCGGGGGAGACGTCAGTGCTCGGTTCTGCACATTCCGTACTAGATGCTATGTGAACGGAAATACGTCATCTAGTGGTCTCATGGCTGCTGCGGAGAGGTCCAAGGTCCCGATTTGATGCAACGGTCAACCGTTGAACGTGTGACTGAGTTCCTGGCTGTAACCGTCTGCAAAATGTCGCCACTGGGGTAAAACGGGCGGCAATTTCATTCCGGTTGTGCGGGCTGCAAAAGATTGCCGGTCCGTATTTTGTGCGAATGCGGTCCGCCTTGGCGCCGTGTGGCGAGGCGGGGTGGTTCGCGTGAAGATCTTGAAGGTGTCGCTCTGGCTCGCCAACGCGCCCTGACGTTAAGCCAGTTGGTAAGGCGTGACCTTTATGGATCTTGTTCAGTCGTATTGCCAGAGGTCTGAGCTGTGCGGCTGTTCTGCCCTGTTGCTTTTCGTTGACGAGGGTGGAAGTGGCAGTTTTAATTCCCCACAACAGCAAACGAGCAGCAAATCCAGGGCTCGCTGTTGGAAGGGAGAAGCGACATGCAGGCGATCTGTGCTCTCGGCCCCGCCGTCGTGGCGATGCTGAGGGAATCAGCCTTCCTTCCCCCTCACGCGAGGATTGCCTGGCGTACCCGTCGGCGTTCCGCAGGTGGACCCTCTGATCAGGGAACTGCCGAACCTTCCATGCTCCTACTCGCCAGCATCGCCCTGACTGACGGTGCCGACTGCCTCAGTTAGCTGCTGCGCTGCATGTCGATTTGGCGTCGCCGGGATCTAACACTGGCTATCCGCTGGAGTGTTGGCGCCTACGGACGTATGTTCCTGCTCCCTCGGCGATCAAGTCGAGGCGTAGAGCGCAGCCTGAGGGGGACGTCAAGCGATCGACTGCATCAACTTGCCGCATCCGAGGCGAAATGAAACCGGCGCCCAGAAGCTAGCAACTTCCAGGCGCCGGAGTCGCCCCCAAGAGGAGCGGATCCATAACCGGAGCGGGTCGGCTGACCTTTTCGACGAGAACGGCCGCCCCACTCCACCTACGAGTGAGGAATTCTCGCATGCCTGAGTCCCTGGGCGGAAGGGCGCTCCCTGCCCAGCCCGCTGAACCCGTCACCCGCATCGCAGGCACCCGCGAAATACGCCTGGCAACTCTTCTCGCGGACATGATTCCCGGCGCACGCACCATCCGCGTATCGCAGCACGAGCCGGGCCGTACATGGCCGAGCCCTTACTCCCGCGTCTACGACCGCTTCGGCGGCCCCATGGCGATCAGCCCCGTCCTAGGGCGGACCGCAGCACGCTGGGTCATCAGGGCCCACCCCGCGGCCAACTGGAGCAGGGCGAACGACCTCGACCTTGCCACAGGAATCCTTCGATCAGCACAGGGAGTGCACGTCGTGACCGAGGGAGGGCGCTGACCATGGCTCGGATCCGCACGATCAAGCCCGAAGCCTTCGCCTCCGAATCGCTGGCCGCGGTCTCGCTGACCGCCGAGCGAACCTTCTTCGGCCTCCTCACGCAGGCAGATGACCACGGATGCTTCCGAGACCAGCCCGCCGTCATCGCTGGACTCATCTGGTCGCTGCGCCCCGAGCACGGCCCACTCGGCGTTGAGGACGACCTGGCGCAGCTGGCCGGCGAAGACCTGATCTGTCGCTACCAGGGCGATGACGGCAAGCGCTACTTGCACGTCCTCACCTGGAGCCTTCACCAGCGGATCAACCGTCCCAGCGGCATCCGCCACCCCCGCTGTCCTCAGCACAGTGAGACGCGTGGAGGTGCGAAGCCAGAGGCGCAAGGAGTCCTCCGTGAGCCCTCAACGTCGCATCACGGAGGACCGGCGGAGAACTCCAGCACGGCTCAGCGGCCCTCGGTGAACCGTGAAACTGCAGGTCAGGCGCGGCTAAGTGAGCCTTCAGTGAGTACGGACGCAGGGCTCACTGAACCGGCGATGAGTACGCACGCCCCGGATCTAGGACCTAGGAACCTGGATCTAGGAACTACTTCCCCTTCGGGGGACGCAGGCGTCCCCGCACCGGCCACCGCCTCTGCCCAGCAGCTCATCGCCGAATACGCCGCCGCCTGCGCTCACAGGCCGCCGCGCGATGTCCTGGGACACCTCGGCCGCGAAACGGCCAAGCTCCTCGCAGAGGGCATCCCCAGCGACCACATCCGCGTCGGACTCGCTCGCCAGCGCACCAAAGGCCTGCACCCCAGCACCCTGCCGAGCCTGGTGAACGAAGCCATGAACGCCGCACCTTCGGGTTTGGCTCGGCCGGAATCCCGCCCTAACCTCGCCGCCCACCGACCTTGGGCCAACCCCGTCGACCCTGCCGCCGCCTACGCCGAGGAGCTGTGATGCGCGACTACGAAGCCCAGCCCGTTGGCGGACTCGCGCGGCGCCTGGCCAACATCCTCACCACCAAGGGAATCGACCCGACCGCCGTACCCGTCGAGCGCCCTGAGCCGCTCCCAGCTCTCCAGGCGGCGGACTCTCGCATCCCCGCCCGCTACCGCAACGCCCTCGCCGACCACCCGGCCGTCACGGCCTGGGTGCGGGACATCGCCGCGGTCGGACGCTCCGGTCCCGGCGGTGCCCCCGGTATCGCGCAGGGACGCTCCCTGCTGATTGCCGGCACCACCGGCACGGGCAAGACCCACCAGGCGTACGGCGCGATCCGATCACTCCTCACTGCTGGAGTCCGCCTTCGCTGGAAGGCCATCACCGCCGCCGACCTGTACGCCGAACTCCGACCCCGCCCCGGCCACGACGGTGAACGCGAGTTCATGGACCTGGCCCGCTGCCCCCTCCTCTTCGTCGACGACCTCGGCGCCGCCAAGAACAGCGAGTGGACCGAGGAGATCGGGATGCGGCTGATCAATCGCCGTTACAACGAAATGCTCCCCACCCTCATCACCACCAACCTCGGCATGGCCGACCTCCGCGCCCACATCGGAGATCGCGTCGCGTCCCGCCTCACCGAGATGACGGACAAGGTCATCCTCGACGGCCCCGACCGCAGACGAGCCCTGGCCGTCGAGCGCCTGCGCGCATCCGTCGACGGCTGAAGCCACCGCCGCGAACGCTGCCGATTCGCCTCCCGCACGTACCAACCCCGGGGCCTCGCCTGCCCAAGAGCGGCCCCGGGGCGAACGGAGACACCCATATGCCCACGCACGAGCCCTGCACGCCCCGCCTCCTCGGCGACCAGTCCTGGCACGAGCATGCTGCCTGCCGAACCAGCCGTTACCGCGACGTCGACCCCGACCTCTTCTTCCCAGAGCCCGACGAGATGGACCGCATCCACGCGGCCAAGGCACTCTGCGCCCAGTGCCCCGTTCGACGCACCTGCCTCGACGCCGCACTCGAGAACGGCGACCGCGAAGGCATTCGTGGCGGCATGAGCGAAGAAGAACGAGAGCCCCTGCACAGCAAGTTGGAGCACCGTCTCGACTACGCGCGTGTCAACGCCACCCTGGCCGGACGCGACGTCCACCTCACCAAGAGCGAACGCCGAGCCGTGGTGCGCGCGGCGTACCAGGCCGACGTCACACCCGAGCGTCTCGCCTGGCTGCTCAAGATCACAGAGGAGCACGCGGACAAGCTGTACCGCCGCACGCGGCGAGAGATCCGCAACCGTTCTGTCGAAGGCGCCCAACTCGATGACACCGAAAGGGGAGCGGACACGGGTGTGTGGGGGACTGCTACCTCCCCAGCCCCTCGCCAAGACGACCTCGGGGCGGCCGCGTGAGCGACGCCGCCTCCGCATCCGCCCCCATCACGAGGTGGGACCGTGCCGCGATCGTCGCGCTCGGGACCGCAGGATGCGCCCTCTCGTACGACGCTCTGCAGCAGATGGCGACCGCCATCCACATACGCGGATTCCTGACCTTCGTGTTTCCCCTCGTCATTGACGGATTCATCGCCTACGGAGTCCGGGCCCTGCTGGTCCTCCGCGCTGCACCGCTTGCCGCCCGCTGCTACGTGTGGATGCTTTTCGGCACCGCGACCGCCGCCAGCATCTGGGCCAATGCGCTGCACGCCGTCCGCCT
The DNA here is from genome assembly GCF_009870065.1 of Streptomyces sp. SID5785. Classification (GTDB taxonomy): domain Bacteria; phylum Actinomycetota; class Actinomycetes; order Streptomycetales; family Streptomycetaceae; genus Streptomyces. The sequence goes on from NZ_WWIA01001095.1 coordinate 6,656, forward strand.
CAACCAGCAGCAACCCGAAGGCGACGGCCTCCACCTCGGCGACGCCACGGTCGGAGTCCTCTCCACCCTGGCCCCACTCGCTCTGGCTGGAGCTGTCCACCTGTACATCCTCATTGCCCGCCGGGTCACCGAGACTGAACTGTCGGCCGCACCGGGCAACGGCAATATCCGTACGGCACGGATCACCGCCGTTCGCCAGGACACCGTGTCCGAACCGGCCCCGCTCACGGGCGGACACCTCTCGGCGGACGCTAGCCGCCTGACGGTCGCCCAAGACGCGGACGCCGAGGTGTCGAAGCCCGCGGACGAGGTGTCCGCGCACCCGCAGGACACCCCGGCCGAACCGGAGCCGGAACAGCATGTGCGGGCCGCTGACCTGGCCGGACAGCCGAACACCAGACCTCGTCCGGTCACCCTGCTGCACCCGGCCAAGCCCTCGGTGACTACCTCGGACACCGTCCGAGGCGGTCGCGCAGACACCAGCAGCCGGAAGGTCACGGCGCTCACCGACGAGGACCTGCTCACCCTGGCCCGCCCCGCGGTCACCGAGACCGGACGCCTGACCCGGAAGGTCGTCGGCGACGCTATCCGTAGCCACGGACACGGCCTGAGCAACGACCGGCTGACCGAACTGATGGACCTCCTGCGCACCGAAGCCGACCAGCCGGACGACGCCCGGACCGGCTGACCGGACGACCTCACCCGGCGGGTGCCCCGAACTGCCCACGCCCCAGGGGCACCCGCCGCTTGCCGCCCTCTCACCGAATCGGAGATGCCCTTCATGCGCACCGCCCCAGCCACCCACGCCGAGGCCGACGCCTGGATCGCAGTCCTCACCGAGTACGGACACCTGCACCACGCCGAACCCGGCCCGGACGGCACCTGGACCGTGCAGCGCACCCCCACGAGCACGCCCCGCACCCTCCATCACCCTGTCCTTGCCCTCGACTTCGTCGCCGACGTGCTGCGCGACGTACGACGCTCCGCCCCCGGACTGCCCCGATGACACCCGAGCCGATCGCCGAAGCATCCGCTGACCTGGGGCAAGCCCACTGCCCGGCACGAGGCCGAGCAAGCTGTACCTTCCGAAACTCCTCCGCAGCCCGAGGCTGCGGAGGAGTTTCGGAAGGGCTTACCCCAGCCGCCGGGACGGCAGGGGAGGCCCGGCACCAGGGGGCGCCGGACTCTGAGGCTGCGACCGAGGGCGGATCGCAGCCGAGGGGAGAAGACGACCAGCGCGCCGCAGTGCGCACGCGTCCCCGCCTGCGCCAGAGCGTGCTGCGCGACCAAGTCCGCAGCGTCCGCCTGACCCGTGACGAACTCGACCTCGTCCGCCAGGCCGCCGACTCCGTCGGCCTGATGACCGCCGGGTTCCTCGCCGACGCCGCGGTCGCGGTCGCCCAGGTCCAAGGCGGCCCGAAGACGAAGACCTGGCTGTTGGACCAGCGCGGTCGGGTCGAGGAACTCATGGCGGCCAGCGCCCAGCTCGCCCGCGCCGGCAACAACCTCAACCAGGTCGCCCGCGTCCTGAACTCCGGCGGTCACGCCGAGCACGCCGACGAAGCGGTCGCTCGCGTCCTACGCGCCGCCGCCCGCATCGAGACCGCCGCCATCGAACTGGCCCGGCGGTAAACCGTGGTCCCGGACGTCTCCACCGGTAGCCGCACGTATGGTCTCCTCGCCTATCTCTACGGCCCCGGACGCCGCGACGAGCACACCGACCCGCACCTCGTCGCGGCCTGGACGCCGGAACTCGCCCCCGACCCCGGACGCAACCCGGCCGCCACGCTCAAGCAGCTCACGGACCGACTCGACCTCCCCGTCCTGGCCCTCCCCAAGAACCGCCGCCCTGCCCGGCACGTGTGGCACTGCCCCGTACGGACAGCGCCCGGCGACCGCCACCTCAGCGACACCGAGTGGGCCGAAGTCGCCCGCCGCATCGTCCACGCCACCGGTATCGCCGAGTACGGCGACGACAAGGCGTGCCGCTGGATCGCCGTGCGCCACGCCGACGACCACATCCACATCGTCGCCACCCTCAAACGCGAAGACGGCCGGAGCCCTCGCCGCCACCAGGACGGCATCCGTGCCCAGGCCGAGTGCCGCAAGATCGAAAAGGAGTGGGGCCTGCAGATACTCAACGAAGGAGACGGCACCGCCGCCCAACGCCCCACCAGCGCCGAGCGCGCCAAGGCCGAACGCACCGGCCGCCCCGAACCGGCCCGCGAGACTCTGCGCGAACACGTACGGCAGGCCCTGGCCGGGGCCACTGACGAAGCCGAGTTCTTCCGGCGCCTCACCGAGGCCGGCCTTCGCCTAGACGTACGCCGCGCCCCCTCCGGCGACGCCCTCGGATACAAGGTTGCCCTCCCTGGCGACCGCAACCGCGACGGCCAGCCCATCTGGTTTCCGGGCTCCCGCCTCGCTCCCGATCTCTCCCTCCCGCAGATCCGCCGTCGCCTCCAGGACGGGCCGACGGAAGACGAAGCGCTGTCTGCGGTACGCCCCGTCGAGCGCCCGGCCCGCGCTCGCCGAACTGCCACGCATGCCGCCGAGCAGTCGGTCACCCAACTTTCCGTCGGCGACGACGCGGTCGGCGCGGCCCAGCTCGTCGGTATCGGAGAACTCCTAGACGCTGTCGCCCAGACCGCGCCCGCCGCCAGCCGCAGGGAACTCAGCGAAGCTGCCCGTGCTTTCGAACGTGCCACCCGCTCCCACGTACGCGCCGAACACGCCGACCACCGTGCTCTGCGTTCCGCCGCACGCGGCATCGTCCGCGCCGGTAACGCCCTGGGTAAAGGCGAAGACGGCGGCACCACCGCGATGCTCCTGTCCACGCTGACCCTCGCCACGATCGCGGCCATCCGCTGGCACTCCGCCCGCGGACACGCCCAGCAGGCAGCCGCTGCTCGGCAGGCCGCAGAGCACCTGCGCATCGCCTACCGCACCACCTCGACCACTCCCATGGCCATGATACGGGAACAGGGCCGGCAACTCCCTGAGACCCAGCGAGACCGCTATGCCCACACCGTCGAAGGCGCCCTGCCCGAACGGGCCCGGCGCCTTCAGCAGGAACCTGGCTGGGACGCGCTCACCGCCACGCTCGCTCAGGCCGAACAAGCCGGACACGCCCCCGAACGACTGCTCCAGCGGGCCATCGAGTGGCGGGAGTTGGAGACGGCGGACAACGTCTCCGACGTACTCGTGTGGCGTCTGCGCCGCATCGCCGACCTGCCCGCCGCTCCAGGGCCGAGCCGCACGGCGACGACACGTCGGACACCACGAGCACGACCGCGTTCTCCTCAGGATCTGACGTGGACGCCCACGGTGCAGCCCGAACCAAACAACCCGCGTCGGCCCGGGCATCGCTCTTGACGGGACCGCAAAGGGGTGGACACCTCCAGGCGGTACCTGTTACGGCTGGTCAACAAGAGGACGAGGAGGATGAAGCCCCATGCTCAGCGAAGACGTTCGGGCCCCCAGAACCCTTCCGACGGCCAGCACCGGGCATGACGACCCATTGCGGCGCCTGCAGCAGGAGACGCAGCTCGGCGACGGCGTCATCCGCCTGCGCGCCACCACCCACCCCGAAGAGATCCGCATCACGGGCATCCCGTGATGTGCTCCAACTGCGGCGCGCGCCGCGACTGGATGGTCATCTGCGACCGCAGCACGATCCGCATCCGCTGCCGCTGCGCCCACGAATGGGTCGAGCCCGAACTGAGCCGCGCGGACTACGAAGCCATGATCGACGCTGGAGGCCGCGACCACCCGAGCCTGGAGGCTGCTGCCCAGGCCATGGGCTACGACGGCGCCCTCGCCGGCACCTACTTCACCGACCCACGTCCCTCGTAGGTGCACCGTATTCGGAGGCTTTCGCCTTGGCCTGGCTGCTCGGTTCTTTGGAGGGCACCGCGACGCTGGACCCCCATGCGAGGAGCGCAGCGGCGAGGGAGGCCAGGGAGAGCCCCGCGAACAGGGCCGGGTAGCCACCCAAGGTCTCGGCCAGACTGGCTCCGGCCCAGGGGGCGATCGCGGCCGCGACGGTCGCGGGTGCGGACAACAAGCCAGAGAGCGTGCCGTAGTGGGTGGCGCCCCAGCGGTCGGTGACGGCGGTGGCCTGGAGGAGGGTGAGGTTGCCGCGGACCATGCCGGCGGCGACGGCCAGCACGACGAGGAGCGGAATGGGGCCGGGGACCAGGCCCAGCGCGAGGGTAGTGGCCCCGCCGGCGGTGATCAGGAGCACTGTGCGGGTGGCCGGCGTGGTGCGTCGGGCGAGGCTCGCGTACAGGCTGCGGCCCAACGTCTGGCCCGCGCCGCCAAGGCCCAGTGCCCACGCGGCGGTTGTCGCGCTCGCACCGCGTTCGGTCAGGAGCGGTACGAGGCCGATGACGACCGCGTAGACCGCGAAGCCGGAGAGAGTGAAGGCTGCCGCAAGGAGGAGGAAGGGGCGTGTCCGGGCGACCGTGTCGCTGCTGTTCTCGGCCCCCGAATGGACAGAGGGTTCGGGAGCCGGTGGCCATGGGGCGCGCAGGGCGAGGGCGTGGGCGGGAATGGTGATCAGGGCGAGGAGTACGGCCAGGACCGCGTACGTGGTGCGCCACGTGAAGTGGTCGGCGAGGGCTGCGGTGATGGGCGCGAAGACGGTGGATGCCAGGCCGCCGGCCAGGGTGATGACGGTCAGGGCGCGGACGCGTTGCGGGCCCCACCAGCGGGTCACTGCGGCGAAGGCGGGCTGGTAGAAGGTGGCGGCCATGGCGATGCCGGCCAGGAACCAAGCGGCGTAGAAGACAGCCAGGTTGGGTGCGGCGGCGATCGCGACGACCGAGACCACCGCGAGGGCTGAGCCGAACGTCATGACCTTGTGTGGGCCGCGTCGGTCGAGGGCGCGGCCGATGGGTATGCCGGTGACGGCGGAGACGAGCAGGGCCATGGAGAAGGCGCCGGTGGTGGCGGACGTCGACCAGCCGGTGTCGGCCGTGATGCGGGAGTTCAGTACCGGGAAGGCGTAGTAGACGATGCCCCAGCTGGTGATCTGGGTGGCGCACAGGGCGGGCAGGACGGCGCGGGGCCGCGACGACCGGTGATCCGGTTCGGCGGCCCCGCCAGCGTGAAGGTTCGTCATCGTGAGGGTCAGCAGCAGCCGCTGCTGAGCTTGACCTCCGTTGCGTCACTCGGTCCGCCACAGCAGGTGCTCTGGGGCTGCTTGGCGAGGGTGTCGGCGTCGGCCTTGACGACGTAGACCTCCCAGGGTTCCTGGCCGGGACCGTGGACCCAGACCTTGTCCTGGAGGGCGTAGCAGCAGGTGGTGTCGTTCTCCACCGCCGTGTCGAGTCCCTGGTCGGCGAGGCGGGTGGTGGCTGCGTGCACGGCTTCGGAGGAAGCGACTTCTACGCCGAGGTGGTCCATGCGCGTGTCCTGCCCGGCCTCGCCCTGGACGAGGACGAGCTTGAGCGGGGGTTCGGCGATGGCGAAGTTGGCGTAGCCCTCGCGGAGCTTGGCCGGTTCGGTGTTGAAGAGCTTGCTGTAGAAGGCGATCGAGGCTTCGAGGTCGGGCACGCGCAGAGCCAGTTGCACACGGGACATGGTGGTCCTCCTGTCGTGATGGATGGCGTGGGCGTGGTGCGCGTCAGCAGCAGCCGCCGGAGGCGGGGGTCTGGGAGGTTCCGGGGGCGCCGAGCTGGATCAGGGCGGGGGCCGGGGCGCAGCAGCCGCCATCGCCCTCCTGGGCGTCGGGGGTGTCAAAGAGGCCGGCGCCGCCGCAGACACCGGTCTCGGGGAGGGTGAGCTCGACGCGGTCGGCGGACTCCTTGTCCCCGGCAAGGGCGGCGACGACCGAGCGGACCTGCTCGTAGCCGGTCATGGCGAGGAAGGTGGGGGCGCGGCCGTAGGACTTCATGCCGACCAGGTAGATGCCCTGTTCGGGGTGGGACAGTTCGCGGTGGCCGTGCGGGTAGACGGTGCCGCAGGAGTGCTGGTTGGGGTCGATCAGCGGGGCCAGCTCGACCGGGGCCTGCAGACGCTCGTCGAGGCCGAGGCGGAGTTCGTCGAGGAAGGACAGGTCGGGGCGGAAGCCGGTGAGCACGATGACCTCGTCGACCGGGTCGAGACGGCGTCCGTCCTCGGCGACCAGGACCAGGCGGCCATCCGCGTCCCGCTCGATGGCGTCGGTGCGGAAGCCGGTGACCGCGTCGGCGTGGCCCTCGTCGACGGCGGTCTTCGCGGCCAGGCCGAGGGCGCCGCGGGCGGGGAGCTGGTCGGCTTCGCCGCCGCCGAAGGTGGAGCCGGAGATGCCGCGCCGCAGGATCCACACGCCCTTGGTGTCAGTGCCGTCGTCGGACTTGGCGAGGTCGGCCAGGGAGGCGAGGGCGGTGAAGGCGGAGGCGCCGGAGCCGATGACCGCGGTGCGCTTGCCCGCGTAACGGGCGCGTACGGCAGGGTCCTTGAGGTCGGGCACGCGGTACGTGATGCGGTCCGAGGCGGCGCGCTCGCCGAGCGCGGGAAGACCGCTGCCGCCCGCCGGGGACGGGGTGGCCCAGGTGCCCGAGGCGTCGATGATGGCGCGGGCGAAGATCCGCTCCTCGTGGCCGTCGGCGTGGGTGACGTGGACGACGAAGGGCTGGGTCTCGCGGTCGGCGTCGACGATGCGGTCGCGGCCGGAGCGGGAGACGCCGGTGACGGAGGCGCCGGTACGGACCTTGTTGCCGAGGGCGTCGGCGAGCGGCTGCAGGTATGCGTCTGCCCAGTCGCCACCGGAGGGGTAGGTGTCCGGGTCGGGGCGGGTCCAGCCGGTGGGGGCGAGCAGCTTCTCGGCAGCCGGGTCGACGACCTCGCCCCAGGTGGAGAAGAGGCGAACGTGCGCCCACTCGCGCACGGCGGCAGCGGCCACAGGCCCGACCTCCAGGACGAGGGGCTCGAGCCCTTGCTCGACGAGGTGCGCGGCGGCGGCCAGACCGATGGGGCCCGCTCCGATGACGACGACGGGGAGGTCCTCGGTGCGGCTGGTGGCAGGTGCGGTCATTGCGGCGACCCTCCGGAGCTTGTTTCGATTGCTGTCGATACAGAGGAGCTTGCCTCGTGCATCGACGAGTGTCAACATAGACGCATGTCGAATTCTCAGATGGTGGAGCTGACGGTCGTGGAGCCGGACGCCCAGGCGGCGGAGTCAGTGGTGCCGTGCTGCCCGCCGATCACGGCGGGCGAGCTGTCGGTGGCCGACGCCGAGAAGATGGCCGCGATGTTCAAGGCACTGTCGGACCCGGTGCGGCTGCGCCTGTTCTCCAAGGTGGCCTCGCACGCGGGCGGCGAGGCGTGCGTGTGCGACATCTCCGACGTCGGCGTCTCGCAGCCGACCGTCTCCCACCACCTGAAGAAGCTCAAGGACGCGGGACTGCTCACCTCCGAGCGGCGTGGCACGTGGGTCTACTACAGCGTCGCGCCTTCGGTGGTGGCGGCGATGTCGGCCATGCTCGATCTGCGCAGCTAGCTCCCTGCGAAGGGCGGTTCAGGTGCCACAGTCGGGCGGGCAGCAGCGCGCCAAGTACGACTGAAGGTCGGCGAGGCGCAGGCTCGTGGTGGTGCCGTCGGCGCGGTAGTAGACCTGTTTGCCTTCGCGCCGGGAGGTGACCAGGCCGCCGCGCCGCAGCAGGCTCAGGTGCTCCGAGGTGGTCGACGGCTTGAGGCCGCAGCGTTCCGCGATCTCTCCGACGGTGAATTCGACGTTCCCGGCGAACTGCAGCATCACGCGCTGACGGGTCTCACTCGCCAGCGCCTTGAGGAAGTCCGCGGTCGCGGCGTCCATCGCCTGGGCCGCCTCCTGCCCGTCGTTTCCCTCGGCCACTCGCGATCACCCACGCCCTTCATTTCGTTATTTCCCGAATCGACGACACGACTTAGGAAAGGTCACTCTCTCATGGAGCACACCGACCTGATCATCATCGGAGCAGGCCAGGCGGGCCTGGCCACCGCCGCTCTGGCCCGCCGGTACGGCTTCGGCCGCCCCCTGCTCCTGGAGGCGGCTGCCGAGCCGGCCGGCTCCTGGCCGGACTACTACGACAGCCTCACGCTCTTCTCTCCCGCCCGGTACTCGATGCTGCCCGGCCTGACCTTCCCCGGGAATCCCGACCGGTACCCCACCCGCGACGAGGTCGTCGACTACCTGCGCCAATACGCCACCCGACTCGACGCCGACGTGCGCACCCGCACTCGCGTCACCTCCGTGCGCCGCGAAGGCGGAGCGTGGATCGTCACCGCCGAGGACGGCACGTCCTGGTCGGCGCCTGCTGTGATCGCCGCGACCGGGAACTACTCCACCCCCAACATGCCTGTGCTGCCCGGCCAGGACGCGTTCACCGGCCGCGTGCTGCACGCCGCCGAGTACCGGGGGCCCGAGCCGTTCGACGGGCAGCGGGTCGTCGTGGTCGGCGGCGGCAACTCCGCAGTGCAGATCGCCGCTGAACTCGGAGCCGTCGCCGAGGTATCCCTGGCCACCCGGCGCCCACTGGGCTGGATGCCGCAGACCATCCTCGGCCGGGACCTGCACTGGTGGCTCAAGTACACGCGCCTCGACGTCGCGCCCATCCGGAGGTGGCTGGAGAAGCTGCCCGTTTCCGTGCTCGATGACGGCCGCTATCGAGCCGCTCTGGACCGGCACGGTGTGGACCAGCGCTCGATGTTCGCGCGGTACGAGGCCGACGGCGTGGTCTGGGACGACGGCACGAAGGAACGGGTGGACGCCGTGCTGCTGGCTACGGGGTACCAACTCGCCTTCCCCTACCTCGAAGGCACCGGCGCCCTGGACCACGACGGGCAGCCGTTGCACCGGGGCGGGGTCGCCTCCAGCGTGCCGGGACTCGGGTTCGTCGGCATCGAGTTCCAGCGCAGCTTCTCGTCCAAGACGCTACGTGGGGTAGGACGGGACGCGGGGTACGTGCTGGCGCGCCTGCGCCGATGACGGTCCGCAGAGGCGCCGACGTCCGGGGATTGTCAGTGGGGCGCGGCACCATGGACGCGTGAGCATTGATATCCCTTGGGCCCGCGCCGAGTTGGCACAGGTCCTTGAACTGACCGAGCTGTACCGTCCTCCGGACCCGCCGGGGATGATGATCCTCTCCAGCAGCCTGAGCAATCGCGGCAAGCAGTCCGACATCGTCGCCAGCGCGCACGTGGTCGAGCAGATCCTCGAACGCGTGCTGCCGCGATGGCGTACCGAAGTGCCCACGGACCGGGCCGAGAACGTGAACCGCTGGTGCCAGCACCGCGAGGCCGCGCAGCGCGCTGACGCAGCCCTGCAGCGGGATGCGGAAGTCCGCTCGCGCCTCGGCGATGACGCTCCTCAGCTCAGCGCCGCGACCATGCACCCCTGGGTGTGGAGCGGCGCTTGCTCCCTGTGGCAGAGCGGGCACTTCCGCGAAGCAGTCACGGCCGCGGCCAAGAAAGTGAACGCGGAGACGCAGAACAAGGTGGGCCGCCGCGACGCGGGTGAGACCGCCTTGTTCCAGAGCGTGTTCTCCAAGGACGACCCCAGGCCGGGGCAACCGCGCCTGCGGCTCAGGGCCGACGACGGCAGCGACACCTTCCGCAGTGTTCACCGAGGAGCCGCTGCCTTCGCGGAAGGGTGCTTCGCGGGTATCCGCAATCCCAATAGCCATGAGGACGGGCTGCCGGAACTGCCGGAGAACGAGGCACTGGAGCAACTCGCGGCGTTCAGCGTGCTGGCCCGTTGGGTGGATGCCGCCACTCTCGCGACTTGAGAGGGTGCCGAGCTCGATCAGCGCAGGAGGCCGGCGATCTCCCGGGCGGCGTCCCGAGCGGGTCGTCCTACGCCAATCAGCGTGGCGGAGGCGGGCCCAGTCCAGTCGCCGTAGCCGAGCAGGTGCAGGCGCGGCTCGTCGACCGCGCGGGTGCCCTCCGTGGCGATGTGGCCGCGGGGGCCCCGGAGGTGGAGCGGACCGAGATGGGAGAGGGCGGGCCTGAAGCCGGTGCACCAGATGATCGCGTCGGCTTCGGCGCGGGTCCCGTCGGCCCAGACCACGCCGCCTCGCTCCAGGCGGTCGAACATGGGGGACGCCTTGAGTAGTCCCGCATCCCGTGCCGCCCGCACGGGCGGGACCGCCACGATGTCGCCGAGGGAGGCGACGCCGCCGGTGTCGGTGCGGCCCGCGTCCAGGGCGCGGCGTCGGGCGGTGGCCGCGTCGAACAGGGCCCGCCCGTCGATGTCGTCGGCAAGGAAGCGAGCCGGGCGCTGGGTGACCCAGGTCAGCTCGGTGTCGTAGGCGAGGTCGGCGGCGATCTGGGCGCCGGAGTTGCCGCCGCCGACGACCACGACGCGCTGGCCGGCGAATTCGGCCGGGCTGCGGTAGTCCACGGTGTGCAGCTGACGGCCGCTGAAGTCGGTCCGTCCGGCGATCGCGGGCAGGAACGGCCGCCACCATGTCCCTGTCGCCGAGACCACAGCCCGCGCCCGCCACGTACCGGTGTCGGACTCGACCCGTAGATGGGCGCCGTCGTGGTGCACGCCGTGGACTCGAACCGGCCGTACGAGGGGCAGCTCGTACCGCTGCTCGTATTCGGTGAGGTACTCCACCACGTGCTGGGCGTCCGGATAGACCTCGCCCACCTGCACCGGCATCGGCCGCCCCGGCAGCGAGGAGAACGCCGCCGGGGAGAACAGGTGGAGCGAGTCCCAGGTGTGCTGCCAGGCGCCGCCGGGCGTGGGCTGGGCGTCCAGGATGACGAAGTCCAGGCCCTGGCGGCGCAGGTGGTAACCGGCGGCGAGCCCGGCCTGGCCGCCGCCGATCACCACCACATCGACGTACTCCTGGGTCATGCGGCCGTCGCTGCCGTAGCGCACTTGGGGCAGCGCACCGTACGGGCGACTGCCTCTTGGGGAGCCCCGACCACGGGACCGCGTCGGACGCTTCGGTCCGTCACCCGCGCATGTTCTTCGCACACGGCGGCGCCGCAGTCGTGGCACACGCCGACGGCGGTCGCCGCGGTTCCTTGCGCATGACAGTCGAGGCAGTGCATCAGCTCTCCTTGGCGGTTGTCGTGAGCTGGGCCGGGGCGAAGTTCTTGCGCCAGGCCAGTGCCACGTAGACGAGTCCGATCAGGACCGGGACCTCGATCAGCGGGCCGACCACTCCGGCCAGTGCCTGCCCGGACGTCACGCCGAAGGTTGCGATGGCGACGGCGATGGCCAGCTCGAAGTTGTTGCCCGCCGCCGTGAACGCGAGCGTGGTGGTGCGCTCGTAGGAGAGGCCGATGGCCTTGCCCAGCAGGAAGCTGCCGAAGAACATCACCGCGAAGTAGACCAGCAGCGGCAGCGCGATCCGGACGACGTCCAGTGGCTGCGAGGTGATTGCGTCACCCTGGAGCGCGAAGAGGATGACGATCGTGAAGAGCAGCCCGTACAGGGCCCACGGGCCGATCTTCGGGAGGAAGTTGGACTCGTACTTCTCCCGGCCCATCTTCTTCTCGCCGACGCGGCGGGTGAGGTAGCCGGCGACCAGCGGGATGCCGAGGAAGACGATCACGTTCAGGGCGACGTGCCAGACCGGGACGTCGAGCCCCTGGCCGTTGCCGAGGCCGAGCCACTGCGGCAGCAGGTCGAGGTAGAACCAGCCGAGCAGGCTGAAGGCGATCACCTGGAAGACGGAGTTGAGCGCGACCAGGACCGCCGCGGCCTCGCGGTCGCCGCACGCGAGGTCGTTCCAGATGATGACCATGGCGATGCAGCGGGCCAGACCGACGATGATCAATCCGGTGCGGTACTCCGGCAGGTCCGGGAGGAAGATCCACGCCAGTGCGAACATCACCGCCGGGCCGACGATCCAGTTGATGACCAGCGACGAGACCATGAGCTTCTTGTCGCCGGTGACCGTGTCGAGCTTGTCGTAGCGGACCTTCGCGAGGACCGGGTACATCATCACGAGCAGGCCGATGGCGATCGGCAGTGAGATGCCGCCGATCTCGACCCTCGCCAGCGCGTCGCCCAGGCCGGGG
>NZ_WWIA01001096.1 GCF_009870065.1 Streptomyces sp. SID5785
GGTCTACGAAGAGCAGCCCTCTCCGCGTGTTGAGGAGGTTGCCCGGATGCGGCTCGCCGTGCAACAACTGGTCTCTGGCACTCTCGGTGCTGATCGCGGCGCCCAGTCCGCCGAGTGTGCCGCTGAGGAGTTCCCGGTCAGACTCGGGCAGCTCGGGGGACTTCTCACGGTCGTTCACCTCTGCAAGTGCCACGGCGACTCGATCAGTGAAATGCGGTGCGTTCAGATCGATCTGGCGCAGGGCGGCATGGTGCCGCAAAAACGCGTCTGCATACTCGGCCGGCGCGATCTCTGATCCCGCAGGTTCGTAGTAGGTCCAGAGCGAGATGGCGAAGGCATCACGTAAAAAGACGCGCGGTTCCACCCGGGGATCGAGCTCGGCCACCGGAGCATCGCCGTCGGCGAGACGGCGAGCAACTGCTACTTCGAACTCGGAATCAGCCAGATGCCCCAAAGGTGCAACCCGGACCAGAACATCGCACGGGACCAGGCGCAGCGCGACGCGGTCCGAGTTGTGGATGACAACCACGTCATCGACCTGAAGACCCAGCGCAGAAACGGTCGCCCGCCCCGCCTCAACTGCGCGGCGGAGTTCCAACGGTTCCATACCGCCCTCCTTCATTGTTGAGTACGCATACCATTCTGGGGACGATAGTGACGCCCCATTGTCTTCACCATGGCCTGCCGGACAGGTTCTCTGTGCTTTCGGTTCGGATCATGTACCTGAGGCTTGCCCTGGCAGCGACGAGGTCGTCGTTAGTTTGGGCGAGCCTCCGTTCGAGTTCTTGTTCTTCGTATTGCAGCTGGGTGAGTTGGCTGTTCAGTTCCTGGTTTTGCGTGGCACCGCCCGCTGACCGGGGTTCGTCGCCTGTGGTTGCGGTGCGGGCCTGCTGGGCGCGGGCGGCTTCGATGTGCTCGCGGACACCGGGGGCGTAGACGAACCGGTCCGAGACGCCTTCGGCCTTGGAGCACCTGGCCAGGCGGTTCGTGAGCTGCTCACGAACTCCCAGGCCGCGGTTGATGACGGTGACCGCTTGCCCAGACACGTAACCAAGCCCTACTAGCCGAGGAGACGTTCGGCTCGCGCCAGGTCCTCGGGGGTGTCTACTGCCACCCCGTCGTTCAGAACGGGCACCATCCGCACAGTGTGACCGTGTTCGACGAAGCGCAGCATCTCCACTGCCTCGGCATGCTCCAAGGCCCCTTCTGGAGCCGCCAGAAGCGCTGGAGAGCCTCGCCGGTGAAGCCGTAGAGGCCCGCCTGGGGTAAACCGTCAGACCCGTGATATGTGGTGGGACTTCACCGGCCGCAACCAGGACGAGATCACGCAGGTCCGGTAGGACTGGATGACGGGGTCGACGTTCGGCGAGGTGACGGGGTACGACGGGGGGCGGTTGGACCCGGCTGAGCTGGCGCCTGTGCCGCTCCGACCGCGAGGGCGAGTGCGCTGAGCGGGTTGATCCCGGCGTGACCCTTGTGAGGCCGGGCGAGCAGTGATCACCTCGTCCTGCCTCCGTCTCTCGCGAGCGGGGTCGCGCTTCGCGGTGGAGGGTGGACTCACGCTTCACGTACGAACGTCGCGCAGTCCGGGCAGTCGTCGAGATACCGATGCCGGCAGTCGACGGCGTGTTGCAGGAAGGTGATCGCCTGCTGTCTGCGGACGACCTCGGTCTCGAGTGCCGCGATCTTCGCCCTCACCACGGCCTGTGCCGCCGACCTCTTCGGCGACATGGCCACGGTGACCTCGGGCAAGGAGAGCCCGACGCTTCGCAGTTTCAGCACGGTACGCGCCTGTTCGAGCGCGTGGTCGTCATAGACGCGGTAGCCGTTGCCGTCGCGACCCACGACGAGTGCTCCCACGTGTTCCCAGTGCCGCAGCACGTGCGCTTCGATGCCGAGTTCTGCGGCCGCTTCCCCGATCGTCTTCACCACACACGTCCTTGCCTTCATGTCGACCTGAACCCTTAGCGTCCCGATCATGCCTGAGAACACTGGCCCCACGGGGTCTCCTTGCGGGTCGTCAGTCCTGGTCACCGGCGCGACCGGCAACGTCGGCCGGGAGGTCGTCGACCGTCTCCGAGCACGCGGCGCGCGCGTCCGATGCCTGGTACGCGGCCAGGGCGGCCGGCGCCCAGGAGTCGAGTGCGTGGTCGGCGACCTCACGGACCCGGGCGCGGTACGAGAGGCGCTCGTGGACATCGACGCGGTCTTTCTGATCTGGCCTCTGCTCGATGTCGCCCCTGCCCACGCCCTGATCGCAGAACTCACCGTGGCGGCACCGCGTGTCGTCTACCTGTCCTCGACCGCCGTGGACGACGAGGCAGTACGCCAGAGCGATCCCATCGCGCACGTGCACGCAGACATGGAAGCGCTGCTCCACGACGCCGGTCTGCGACCCGTGGTGCTGCGTAGCGACACGCTGGCGTCCAACGCCCGTGGATGGGTGGCGCAGTTGCGGGTCGGAGACGTTGTCTCGGGTCCGGAAGCAGCACGCACAGCCGTTGTCGACGAGCGCGATGTCGCCGATGCGGCGGTAGCCGTCCTGCTCGCCCAGCACGATCAACTGGACCACGGCCCCCATGTGCTGACCGGCCCCGACGTGCTGAGCCGCGCCGACCAGGTCGCCCGTCTCGGTGCCGCGCTCCGACGCGATCTGCGCTTCCATGCACTCTCCGCTGATCTCGCGCGATCACGCATGCTCGCCGACGGTCGTCCCGAGCCGCTGGTGGAGGCACTCATCGCCGCCTCGGTACGGCGACCGGAGTCGACCCGCACCACGGATCACGTGGAACGCCTCACCGGCCGACCCGCCGGCACCTTCGCGACGTGGGCCCTCGACCACGCTGCCGAATTCAGCTGAGACCGCGAGGACCCGCCGCCACCGGACCGCGACGAACGGGCTCGACGACCTGCACGGGCCGTCGGGTCCGCAATCGTGGTGCATACCCGGCGGGAAGGCATCCGTGGCGCACGCCGGCGCTGCGCTGTCGACGCGTCGGCGTTCACCTCCGCGTCACTCTGAAGACTCCTGAAATCCACCCGCGATTTTCATGCGCTCCTCATGCGCCGTTGGTTGCGTGTCCACCGCCGGTCGGTCCGCAACGTACGAGCAAGGAGGCGCATGGTGTTCCTGTCGAAGGCAGCCGAGGCGCGTGAGGACCGCGCGAGTCAGGCGCGGGAGGTCGGCGACGGGGCGCCGGGCAGCGACAGCGAGGAGCCGTTGCATGTGGCCAGTCGGCTGCACGCGTTCAACCGGTTCGAGCTCAAGTATCTGGTCCCGGTCGACCAGGCCGCAGAAATCCGTGACGAACTGGCCGAGCGGATGGACACCGATCCGTACAGCCCGGTCGGCGGCTACGGCGTGTGGAGCCTGTACTACGACAGCCCGCAGCTGCGGTTCTACTGGGAGAAGATCGAGGGCCTGAAGTTCCGCCGCAAGCTGCGCATCCGTCACTACGGCAACCTCGACGGGGTCACCGATGCGTCGCCGGTGTGCGTGGAGATCAAGCAGCGCGTGAACCGGGTCACCCAGAAGCGCCGCATCACCCTCCCCTACGGCGTCGCGCGCACGCTGTGCGACGGGCGGCAGATGGTGGAGCACTCAGCGAAGGAGAGCGCCTTCATCCAGGAGGTCCTCGACCTCGTCGTCCGGCTCGACCTGCGGCCCACCGCGATCACCGGCTACCAGCGCGAGGCACTGGTCGGAAGGGCCGCGGACACCGGTCTGCGGGTTACTTTCGACCGCCGGATCCGGGGCCGGGACCGGGACTTCGACTTCGGTCTGCAGACGCCGGAGAACCGGTTCACGATCCCGCCGCACATGTCGGTCATGGAGATCAAGGTCAACGAGCGTACCCCGTACTGGATCACCGACCTCGCCGCGCGGCGCAACCTCAACCTCGTCCGGATCTCGAAGTACGTGCAGTCCGTCGAAGCGTTCGGCCTCGCCCCCCGCTCGGTGTTCCACGTCGACGAGTCGGACTGTCCGCCACCCCACCCCTCTGAAGAAGTGCCGCTGCATCAGCGGCCGACGCCGGATGCGGCGTCGTTGAAGGTAGGAGCACAGTGAATTTCGATCTGCAGGAACTCAGCGGCACGTTCAGCGTGGCCGATGTCGTGGCGGCGATGGTGCTGTCGTTCATCCTGTCCACGGTGATCGGCTACACCTACCGGTACACGCACCGCAACGTCTCCTACAGCCAGTCCTACGTGCAGACGCTGGTCATCGTCGGCATGATCGTCGCGCTGATCATGCTGGTCGTCGGATCCAATCTCGCACGCGCCTTCTCCCTCGTGGGCGCCTTGTCCGTGGTCCGCTTCCGCAACGCGGTCAAGGAGACCCGGGACGTCGGCTTCATCTTCCTGGCCATGGCGATCGGCATGGCGTGCGGTGCCCGCTTCTACACCCTGGCCGCCGTCGGGGCCGTGGTGATCTGCGCCGTCGTTCTGCTCATGTTCAAGTTCAACTGGTTCGCCCTCAGTGTGCAGCGCCAGGTGGTCAAGGTGCAGGTCCCGGCCGGGGAGGACTACACGCCGCAGATCCGCGACGTCCTCATCAAGTACACGAGCGAGTTCGAACTGGTCAGCACGGAGACGATCCGTGGCGGTGCCCTCAACGAGGTCTTCTACACCGTGCGGATGAAGAAGGGCGCCGAGCCCGGTGACCTGGTCAGTGCGCTGCAGGAGCGCACCTCCGGACAGCGTGTGACGGTGCTGACCGGCTACGACACGACGGATCTGTGATGCGCGGCGGGACCACCGCGCGGCGCGGGCGGCGTCTGCGTGACCGGCTGCCCGTGCGGCTGCGCCATCACTGGAAGCCCGCCGCGACGCTGGGCGTCGCTCTCGCCGCCACGGTCTGGTTCCTGGGCGACGCGCGGATCTCTCCGTACGTGACGTCGTCCTCGCGCGTCGAAGCCGACGCCATCACCGACGACGTGCAGGGGACGATCGGCCTGTACGACACCTCGGCGCAGCACTCGATCCAACTCACGTACCAGCAGACCGACTTCGACAAGATGATGAAGGAGTTCAAGGACGACGGCACCAAGGACTACATCGAGGCCGACCTCACCGTCGACGGGGTCTACCTCAACGACGTCGGGATCCGCCTCAAGGGCAACTCCACCCTCTCGTCCCTGCGCGGCGGCAAGGGCATGCCCGGTGGCGGCCGGGAACTGCCCGAGGGTGCGCAGGGCGCCCCGGCCGGCGGCGCCCCCGGGGGCGCCGCCGGCGGCGGGGAGAAGGGGAAGCGAGCAGCCGAGCCCGGAGCTGCGGGCGGCGGCCCCGGGGCGACCGACGGCAAGGGCGGAGCGGGAGCGGCGGCAGGCGGCAAGGGCGGAGCGGCAGCGGGCGGCAGGGCCGGAATGGGCGGAATGGTGCAGTACGACCTCTCCGCGGACAAGCCCGAGGAACTGCCCTGGCTCGTGAAGATCGACGAGTACGTGGAGGGCCGCGCCTACCAGGGCGAGCGGGAGATCTCGCTGCGCCCCGGCAGCGACGACCAGGTGCCGCTGAACGAGGCGCTGGCTCTGTCGCTGACCGAGCAGAGCAGCCAGAAGGCCGAGCGGTACGCCTTCACCGAGCTGAAGGTGAACAACCGGTACGCCACGACCCGCCTCATGGTCGAGGCGCCCGACACCGACTACGCGGATGACGTCGCCGACGGCAACGGCGTGCTCTACAAGGCGAGGGCGAGCGGCAGCTTCGACTACAAGGGCGACGATCCCAGCGACTACGAGAGCTCCTTCAAACAGCTCAACAAGAAGGGCAGCCAGGACCTCGAACCGGTCATGAAGTTGATCAAGTGGGTCGACAGCGCGTCGGACGAGGAGTTCGCGAAGAACCTGCACCAGTACGTCGATGTCGACTCGCTGGCCGACTACGTCGCTTCGCAGAACCTGCTGCTGAACTTCGACGACATGGCGGGGCCGGGCAAGAACTACCTGCTGTGGTACGACCTCGACACCAAGAAGTTCTCCGTGCTGGGCTGGGACTACAACCTGACCTTCAGCGGAGACGCCACGGCCGGCCCCGACGACTCGGTCAGCATGGGCGGCGGCATGCCGGGCGGCACGCCGGAAGGAGCGCCCGAGGGGAAGCCCGAGAACATGCCGGAGGGCATGCCCGGCGGTGCGGCCGGCGGCGGGGACGGCGACAAGGGGGCGAAGGCCGGGAGGGGCGGCATGATGCAGCACGCCCTGAAGACCAAGTTCACCGAGTCCGATGCCTTCGACGGCGTCTACCAGAAGGCGTACCGCAAGCTGTTCCAGCAGTTCTACGGCTCCGGCACAGCCGCGAAGAACCTGGCGGACATCGCGGCCCAGGCACGCTCCGCGGGCGCCGACTCCACAGCGCTGGACACCGCGGTGGCCACACTCCGCAAGACCGTCACCGACCGCACCGCGGCCCTGGCCGAGGACAAGAAGGTGACCGGCTGAGAACACCGGCACCCCAGGTGAGGTGCGCCCCGCAAGGGCGGCTCACCAGGGGTGCCGGACCCATGACGTCAGCGACCGGTTCATCCGCTTCATCTGCTTCGCACACAGGATCGGTGTCTACGATCGCGCCGCACGACCGGGACCCGTCCGCCACGGCCCACTCCGTCTGTCCGCACTCCGAGGTGTCAGCACGTGATCGATCATCCTGCCTCCGGGCGAACACCCCACGCCGGACACACCCTCCTGGTCGTGGAGGACGACCCCAGCATCCGCACGCTGCTCACCTCCGCGCTCGGCGCCGCCGGCCACGCCGTGGCGAGCGCCGCCGACGGGCAGGAGGCCCTGTCCGAGGCCGGCAAGCGCCGCCCGGACCTGATCGTCCTGGACGTGATGCTGCCCGACACCGACGGGTTCCGCCTCACCCGCGACCTGCGCGCCCAGGGCGTCTACACCCCGGTGCTCTTCCTGACCGCCCGCACGGCTGTCCAGGACCGCATCATCGGCCTCAGCTCCGGCGGCGACGACTACGTGACCAAACCCTTCCACGTACAAGAGGTGCTGCTGCGCATCCGCGCCATCCTGCGCCGCAGCGCCACCCCCGCCACCGGGCACGGCGGCGGCCGTGCGCCACTGTGCTACGCCGATGTCACTCTGGACCACGATTCCCACGAGGTACGGCGTGCCCAGCGCCCGCTGAAGCTGTCGCCGACGGAGTTCCGGCTGCTGGCCTGCCTGATGGCCCGTCCCGAACGTGTGCTGGAGAAGGCGGAGATCCTCCAGCAGGTCTGGCGCTACGACTTCTCCGGCGACACCCGCATCGTCGACACCTACATCAAGAACCTGCGCCGCAAGATCGACCACGACGCGCCGCCTCTCATCCACACCGTGCGCGGGGTCGGCTACTGCCTGCGCCTTCCGCGCGACCGGGATACGGCCGCGCCGCGATGACCGGGGTCCGGCTCCGGCGCCCGCGCTCCCTGCGTGCCCGCCTGGTCCTGATCTGCGGGCTGCTGGCAACCGGAGCCGTCCTGCTGTGCCAGCTGGCGGGCCTGATCGTCATGCGGGGCTGGCTCACCGACCAGGTCGACGAACGCCTCGCCCACTTCCGGCCCCCCGGCCGCGCCTACCAGGACCTGGCCGAGAACCGCAGCCCGCACCCGCCGAGCTCCGACAGCACCCTGCCGTCGGACTTCCGCGTCTACTTCTACGACCACGACGGGCGACTGCTGAGCACGTTCTTGGGCGCAGGCGCAGGCGCAGACGCCGGTGCCGGTGCCGGTGCCGGTGCCGGTG
>NZ_WWIA01001097.1 GCF_009870065.1 Streptomyces sp. SID5785
GAACCGGCCGGGGACACCTACGCGTCCGTCGGGGTCGGCGACCTCTTCGCCCTCGCCAACGTCATCGCGTACCAGGTCGGCGGCGCCGTCACGGTCGAGGATCCACGCGGCCACGTCCTGGCGCACTCCAGCCTCCCGCACCAGGAGATCGACGAGATCCGCCGCAAGGCCATCCTCGGCCGGCAGACCCCGCACCGGCCCGGGAACAGCACGGAGTACCAGAGGGTGATCCGGGCCGCAGGCGTCGTCCGGTTCGACATCCCGGCGGCCGACCACACCGACCGCCTGGCCGTCGCGGTGCGCGCCGGGTCGCAACTGCTCGGCCTGGTCTGGGTCCTTGACGGGAACCCGGCCCTCGGCGAAGGAGCCGAGGAGGCGCTCGAGGAAGCCGCGAAGGTCACCGCTCTGCACCTGCTCAGGGCCCGCACCCACCGTGATCCGGACCGCTGGCGGCGCGGCGAGGTGCTCGGCGCCCTCCTCGACGGAGAGCTCAGCGGGCACACCGCCGCCGCCCAGCTCGGGCTCGGCGACGACACCCCGACCACCGTGGTGGCGTTCGCGCAGTCCGCACCCGAGGACATCCCCGGACTCGCGGGCGCCCGGATCGTCGACCTCGTCACCCTCTACTGCGAGGCGTGGCATCCGCAGGCCCAGTGCACGGCCGCCGGCGGCACCGTCTACGCCCTGCTGCCCGTGCGCGCGGAAGAAGGCGCGGAGCAGCGCGTCGTGAAGTTCGCGGAGAACGTGTGCGACACCGTGCGCCGCAGCACGAACCTCCTGCTCGACGCCGGCATCGGTGCGACCGGGGCCCGCCTCGACCAGGTGCCCGCGAGCCGCCGCGCCGCCGACCGGGTCCTGCGGGCCCTCGCCACCGGCACCGGCTCGTCCCGCGTCGCCACCGCCGAGGACGTCCGCAGCCGCGTCACGCTCCTCGGGCTCCTGGAGCGCGGCGCGCCTCCCGCGGGCCTCTCCCCGGGGCCCGTGCAGCGCATCATCGGTCACGACGCGCGCCACGCCACCAACTACGCGCAGTCCCTGCTCACGTACCTCAACGCGTTCGGCGAGGCCATCCCGGCCGCCGCGGCGCTCTCCGTGCACGAGAACACCCTGCGCTACCGCATCCGCCGCATCCAGAAGCTGTTCAGCCTCGACCTCGACGACCCCGACACCCGTCTCGCCACATGGCTGGAGCTGCGCCTGCACGACCTCGCCGGATGACGGCGCCCGGACGCCGTGCCGTGAGGTGTGTCCGCGCCGACAAAAGGCGGCGGCGCACATCAAGGATTCCCACGATGATCCGTGCGGTCCGCCGACCTAACGTCGGCATCCACCGGACCGATCACGACGTGGGGAACACATGCTGGAACAAGACACCTATGCCCTGACCGATCCCGAGGAGCAGCGCTCCCTGATCCGCGGACACGGGTGGGCGACCCTGATCACCGCACGGGACGGGAGCCCGGTCGTGTCGCACCTGCCGGTCCTCCTGGACGAGGACGGCGGCGAGGCCGACCCGGCGGCCCCCCTCGCGGTCGTGGGCCACCTGGCCCGGGCTGACGCGGAGCTGCACCGCCTGGGCGAGCACCCGGTGACCCTCGTGATCCAGGGCCCGCACGGATATGTGTCACCGAGCATGTACGACGCGGCGACCCCCTACGTCCCCACCTGGAACTTCGTCGTCGCACACCTGCACGGCGAGCCCGAGGTGCTCGATGCCGACGCCACCTACGACGTGTTGCGCCGCACCGTCGACCACTTCGAGGCGGAACGCCCCCGACCCTGGCGCCTGGACGGCGTCACCCCGTACGCACGGTCCATCGCCCCGTACACCACCGGCTTCCGCCTGACACCGACCCGCGTCGTCGCCAAGCACAAGCTGAGCCAGGAGAAGCCGCACGACGTCGTCGCCCGCGTCGTGGCGGCGCTCGGCGGCGACGACCCGCACGCCAACCCGGAACTGGCCGACGCCATGCGGAAGGCGCTGGTGACCCATGTCTGACGCCCGCGGCGCGACGGTCGCGCGCACCTCGCTCCTGATCCGCAACGCACGCATCGGATCGGGCGGGCCGCTCGGCTCCGTGGCGATCGCCGACGGGCGGATCGTGTCGATCACCCCTGACGTGCCGCCGGAGAGGGCGGACGACGAGGTCGACGCCCGAGGACGCACTCTTCTGCCCGGCCTGTCCGACGCCCACGTGCACATGGTCCAGTGGGCGAGCGCGCGGCGCCGGATCGACGTCTCCACCGCCGCCTCCGCGCGCGAAGCAGCCGAGTCGATGGCACGGCACGCGGGCCGCCCCGCCGGCACGGCACCCGGCGAGCCGCTGATCGGGTTCGGGTTCCGGGACGGTCTGTGGGACGACCGCCCGCACCGCGACCTCCTCGACTGGGCCGGCGAGCGCGTCGTCGCGCTCGTGAGCAACGACCTGCACACCGCATGGCTCGGCCCGTCCGCACTGACCCGGCTCGGCCGGGGCCACCACCCCACCGGTGTGCTGCGCGAGCAGGAGGCGCTCGACGCCGTCGCGCGACTCGCCCGGGTCGAGGACACCGTCGCGGACACGTGGGTCGCCGACGCCCTGAGCGCCGCGGCCGAGCGCGGAGTGACCCACCTCGTCGACTTCGAGTACGCGGACAACGTGCGGGACTGGACACGCCGCACCGCAGGCCGGACGCCCGCGGTGCACGTCACCTGCACGATCTACCCCGAGTACCTGGAAGCAGCCATCGCCGCCGGCCTGCGCACCGGCGACCCGGTGCCCGGCAGCGGGGGCGCGGCACGGGTGGGCCCCCTCAAGCTCTTCGTCGACGGATCGCTCAACACCCGCACCGCGCTGTGCAACACGCCGTATCCGGGCGTGTCCGCGGACGGTCAGCAGTGGGGCATCCTCCAGACGCCCCCGCACGAGCTGGAGCGCGCCATGGCGCGGGCGGCGGCGCACGGCATCGACAGCGCCGTGCACGCGATCGGGGACCGGGCGGCGACCATCGCACTGGACGCGTTCGAGCGGGTGGGCTGCCCCGGTCGCATCGAGCACGCCCAGCTGATCGATCCCGCCGATCTGCCCCGCTTCACCCGCCCCGACCTGATCCTCGGGGTCCAGCCCGCCCACGCACCCGACGACCGGGACGTCGCCGACCACCACTGGGCGGGGCGCACCCACCGGGCGTACGCGTACGCCGACCTGCTGAAGGCGGGGGCGGTCCTGGAGATCGGCTCCGACGCCCCCGTCTCGCCCCTCGACCCCTGGCGCGGCATCGCGGCAGCCGTCCACCGAGGCGGCGGGCAGGGACGGGCCCCCTGGCACCCGGAGCAGGCGATCGGTCTGCCCGACGCACTCGCCGCGGCGGCCGCCGGGCGCCGCGGCATCCAGGTGGGCGAGGCGGCCGACCTGGTCCTGACCGACCACGACCCCGCGGATCTGTCCCCGCACGACCTGGCCCGCATGCCGGTGCACGCGACGCTGCTGGGCGGCCGGTGGACCTTCCGGGCCACGTGATCGCGGGCAGGTGAATCCGCGCGCGACGGCGGAGGCGACAGCATCCCGCTGTCGCCTCCGCCGTCGCGCCGTGTGCGGGCCGGTCGGCCCGGGTCAGCCGGGCAGTCGCACCGTGCCGACCGCGCGGCCGGCGCGCGCATGGTGCGCGGTCACGCTCACCGCGGTGCCCGGCGCCGCCGCGACGACCCATTCGGCGGCCGCGAGATCCGGGGTGCCCGGGTCGTGCCCCCACCACGTCGTCGTGGACAGCGCGCCGCTGCGGCCCTCCAGTTGGCCGAGCGCCACCTCGCTCTCGCCGCCGATCAGACGGATGCCGTCCGACTGCTCCAGCTCGGCCACGGCACCCGCGACGACCTCGCGGCGCAGTGCCTGGTGGGAGACATAGGTGGGCAGCCAGCCGCTGTTGCGGACGACGGCCCGCACCCGGAACACGCCCGGAGCCTCCTGCGAGGCGGTGAGAGACCGCATCTCGAGCCGGGGCGAGCACAGGGCCTGGAAGACGACCCATTCGGTGTGCGGAGCGACTTCCTGCTCGACACGGTCGAGCGGCGGGTTGTACCAGTAGTTGATCATGTCCCAGCCGCCGAGTTCGACCGGTCCGAGCTGCGGGTGGTCGAAGGGGTACCAGTCGACGAAGCCCTGCCCGCCGAGCTCCTTGTCGCTCCACTCGAGCATCCGCAGATCGTCCTCGACGGGGTGGTCGAGAAGCCAGCGCGACGGATGGTACGCGGTGATGCCCGCGGCCCTCTGCGGACTCCAGAACTCGGTGATCCAGGCGAACAGGCCCAATTGCTCGTAGTACCAGCCGAGCTGACCGCCACGGAAGTCGATGTCCGGATCGTATTTGAGGTCCTGGAAGGACATGACGTCGTATCCGGTGAGGTCAGCCGCCTTCGCGCCGACGGCGTCGTACACGCGGCGGTCGGGGTAGGGCAGGCTCTCCGTGCTGTTGAGCGGCGGGTGCAGGTGCAGGCCGCCGAAGGTGTGGCACGTCACGAAGCCCGTCACGTTCGGCCGGTCCGTCACCGCGCGCAGGACGGCCCGCGTCTCCGGCTCGGACCCCGCGAACGGGCCCGCGTTGTCCGGGATCCCGGGCGCGGCCGCCCAGTCCGTGGGCAGGTTCTGGCCCAGATCGATGCCCTCGACCGGGTCGGACACCTCGACGACGTCACCGCGGTGTCCCTCGATCTCGCCCTCGAGGAGCAGCCGGTAGTACGCGCCACCGCTCTCGTCGGGCTCCCTCGCCACCAGCAGGCGAGGCTCCTGCGGGCACACCTTCCACGGTCCGTCCGGGTCGGGCTGCCGCATGAACAGCACCCGGCCGTCGCCGTCGACGTCCTTCAACTGCAGGCCCGGGGCGGCAGTCTGCCGTGGATGAGCGCGCATGCTCGAGCGTATGTAGCGGCCCTCCGTCATCACGTGCTCGGCGCCGTCCGGATTCAGCCGGGGCACCACGTACAGGGTCCTCGTGTCCAGCAGCCGGGTGATCCGCTCGTCCTGGCCGTAGGCGTCGAGCAGCCGGTGGACGAGGTGCAGTGCCGCATACCCGCCCGTCCACTCCGCCGCGTGGATGCCCGCCTCCACGAAGAAGGCCGGCTTGTCCTCGGCCGGCCCGGT
The DNA here is from genome assembly GCF_009870065.1 of Streptomyces sp. SID5785. Lineage (GTDB taxonomy): Bacteria > Actinomycetota > Actinomycetes > Streptomycetales > Streptomycetaceae > Streptomyces. Next base: position 5,118 of record NZ_WWIA01001097.1, read on the forward strand.
GTCCGTGCTGGTGAGGGTCATCAGCCAGATGTCCCGCCCTTCGAGCGAGCGGCCGATGCTCTCCAGGCGCGCCAGGCCGGGACGCGCCGCCACCCAGGAACGCAGCAGAGCGGTGAGCTCGTCGTGGGTGTGGAACCTGTCGTAGGTCAATCGCTGCATCATGGCGGGCACCTCACGGTCGGTCGGCATCAGGCTCTCCGGAAAGGAGCCCCATTATTGACACGCCGTCCCGGCACTTCTTTGTCGGTGCGCCCAAACCTTCCGGCCGCCAGTTCTCGCGCTGCGCCAATTCCGCACGGAGGTGAGGAACTTAGCCTCGACGAGGAAGCAGATGGTCGTCAGGTAAAGCAAAGCTAACCTCATCTGCTCCTTTCGGGGCAGGTGAAATCGGCGGCCGGACAGAAGGGCTGGATATTCATGGCAATGACCGCTGACGCCCCAATGGCGGAGATTCACCACGCACATCGCGATGTGGGCGGCGGATGGCTGCGCCCCGCCGCCTTCGGCGTCATGGACGGTCTCGTCTCGAACTTCGCGCTGGTCGCGGGTGTCGTGGGCGGCGGTGCCGAGCCCCGTGCCGTCCTCGTCACCGGACTGGCCGGGCTCGCCGCGGGCGCCTGTTCGATGGCCACCGGCGAATACACCTCCGTCTCCTCGCAGAACGAACTCACCCAGTCCGAGATGGACAAGGAGCGACGCGAGCTCGAACACAACCCGGACGAGGAACTGCGCGAACTCACGCTGATATACGAGGCGAAGGGCGTGACCCCCGAACTCGCCGCCGACGTCGCCCGTGAACTGAGCGCCGACCCCGACGTCGCCTGGCGCGTCCACGTCCGCGAAGAACTCGGCGTCGACCCCGACGACCTGCCTTCTCCGTGGACCGCGGCCGGTTCCTCCTTCCTCGCCTTCGCCGTCGGCGCGCTCATCCCGCTCGTCCCCTTCCTCCTCGGCTCGGCGACCCTGCTGCCGGCGCTGCTCGCGAGCGCCGCGGGACTGGTCGTCGCCGGAGGACTCATCGCCCGCCTCACCGCACGCCCGGCCTGGTTCGGCGGCGGCCGGCAGCTCCTGCTCGGCGGTCTCTCCGCGGCCGTGACCTTCGGGATCGGCCTCCTCGTCGGGACGGGGGTCGCGTAATCCGATGAGCGAACAGGCGCGCCCGCTGCGCACTGCCGTCCTGGTCAAACAGGTCCCGCCGTACGAGAGTTCCCTCACGCTCGACGGACACGGACGCCTCGAACGGGCCACGCTTCCCGCGGAGATGAACGCCTGGTGCCGCCGCGCCGTCACCCGTGCCGTACAGCTCGCCCGCGCGAGCGGCGGACACGTCACCGCCGTCACCATGGGCCCGCCCGGTGCGGCGGACGTCCTGCGCGAGGCCCTGGCGTGCGGGGCCGACGCTGCGGTCCACGTCAGCGACCCGGCCCTGGCCGGAGCGGACTGTCTGATCACCGCGCGGGCCCTGGCCGCCGCGCTGCGCACCCTCCCACCGCTCGATGTCGTCGTCACCGGCCACAGCAGCACCGACGGCGCGACCGGCGCCCTGGGCCCCATGGTGGCCGCACTCCTCGACCTGCCCCACGCCGGACCGGTCCTCACCCTGGAGCGCGACGGGCCACGGACCCTGCACGCGCTGCTCCAGCACGACACGGCGGCGACAGACGTGGAGATCCGGCTGCCCGCGGTCATCTCCGTGGCCGAACGCTCCTGCACCGCGGCCAAAGCCCCTCCGGAGTCCTGGCCCTCGACTGCGCGCATCACGGCACTCGACCTGAAGGCCCTGCCCGGCGCCCGTCCCGCCTCCGCCGGCCCCACTCACGTGCTCGCCACCCGGGCCGTCACCACGACCCGACACCCTGTGCTGCTCGACGGCGGCACCGCACAGGCCGACCGCCTGTTCGACCTCATCTCCGAGCGCCTCGCCGGGCCGTGCGACGAGCCCGGACCGCCGGTGCGGCCCTGGGGCGGCGCACCGGCCGACGGCCCCGCGGTGCTCGTGGTCACGGCCGCTCCCACGAGCACCGGGACACGGGCCCTGGTGGGGGAGGCGGCACGGATCGCCGGGCAGGTCGACGGACACGTCGTCGTGGCCTGCCCGGAGCCCTGCCCACCGGACCGACTGTCCTCCTGGGGCGCCGATCGCGTGCTCCGGCTGGCGTCCCGCTCCGCCCGGCCTGTCGCCCGCGCCCTGACGCGATGGGCGCGGGACCACGGGCTGCCCCGTGTCGTCCTGGGCGCCTCGACCGACTGGGACCGCGAGGTGCTCGGGCGCCTCGGTACGCATCTGGACTCCGGACTGATGAGCGACCTGACCGGCCTGCGCCTCCAGTCCGCGCCGCCGTGCCTGGTCGGCACGAAACCGGCCGCGGGCGTCCTGGCCGACATCACCGCCCGAGGCCCGGTCTGCGTCGCCACTCTCCACACAGGCAGCCTGCCCCTGCACGCCACCCGCCCGTCCCGACCCGTCCCGGTCCACGACCTCGACATCCGCGCCGACCCCGCGCTGCGCACCCTGCGCACCCACCCGGGAGACGACCACGACGCACTGGAGCGCGCCGGAGTCGTCATCGGGCTCGGCGCCGGTGTGCCGGTCGACGCCTATGGCGAGCTCGCCACACTCCGCGCACTCTGGGGCGCCGAACTCGCGGCCACCCGCAAGGTCACCGACACCGGAGCGCTCGCCCACGGGCGGCAACTCGGCGTCACCGGGCGGTCCGTCTCCCCGCACCTCTATCTCGCCCTCGGCATCTCGGGCAGCCACGACCATCTGGTCGGCGTGGAGCGGGCCCGCACCGTGGTCGCCGTGAACCACGACCCGCAGGCCCCGATCTTCCGGCACTGCGACATCGGCCTGCTCGCCGACTGGCGTGACACGGTACGGGCCCTGACGGCACGTGCGGCACGCCACCCCCGGGCCGGCCATGCCGTCGCCCCACGGTGAGGAGGGCCCGTGCTGCTTCCTGTCAATGTCACGCTCGGCATCGTCATGACGGTCCTGCTGGCCGTCGCCACCGTCGGCGCGGCGCTGGCCCGGTTCGGCGACGCGCGGGACCGCCGCCGCTACTGGAAGGACCTCCTCACGGCAGGCCTGCGGGCCGCCGTCCAGCTCGCCGTGGTCTCCCTGGTGGTCGGCGCCGTGATGCACGTGATGCCGTTGCTGCTCGCCTTCGTGGCGCTCATGTTCACGGTGGCCACCTTCACGGCGGGCCGCCGTATCACCGGGAACTCCACCGGCTGGTGGTCCGCCGCGCCGATCGCCGCAGGTGTCCTGCCCACGCTCGGGGCTCTCCTGCTGACGGGGCTGCTGCCCCTGCGCGGCGTCGCGCTGATCCCCGTGGCGGGAATCCTCATCGGGGGCGCCCTGACCGCGACCGTGCTGGCGGGCCGCCGGGCCCTGGAGGAGCTCGAGGCCCGCCGGGGTGAGGTCGAGGCGGCCATGGCGCTGGGCTTCCCCGAACGCGACGCCCGTCTCGAGATCGCCCGCCCGGCGGCGTCCGACGCCCTGATCCCCGGACTCGACCAGACGCGTACGGTGGGCCTGGTCACCCTTCCCGGCGCCTACGTCGGCATGCTGCTCGGCGGCTCCTCGCCGGTGCAGGCCGGAGCGGTACAACTCTTCGTGCTCGTCGCGCTGATGGCCGTACAGACGGTTGCCGTCGCCCTCACGCTGGAGCTGGTGGCCCGTGGGCGGATCCACCACGCCGAACGGGCGGCTTCGGGCGGGTGACCGTGTTCCTGTACGGGGAAGGCCGGCGCGCCGCCGTCAGTTGAGGATGCCGAAGCCCCTGCCGGTGAGCGCGACCACGTCCGGATGGGTGTGCGGGTGGCGCAGCCCCTCTGGGTGCCGGGCCTGCGCGCGGTAGGCCGGCACGCCCACGGCGGCGGCGACCGCCGCGATCGCCGCGGCGATCAGTCCCATCGTGCCGGAGCCGAGAGCCGGATCCGTCAGGAGGTCGACGACGAGCGTGCTCACCGCCAGGACGGCCCCGAGCGTCAGGGCCCACAGGGCCGTTCGCCGGGCACGCAGTGCGGGACGCCAGGCACTACGGCAACCGGCGCAGAGCGGCACGCGGACGCCGGCCTTCCAGTACACGCCGCCCCCTTCGCGGCGCATGCGGACCCTCAGCGCGGCGGAGTCGTGCGCGGGGTCCCCGCAACTCCAGCACTGCGTACCGTCGTTCACCGAGACACCCCCCTGGCGGTCCGTCCTGGCAAGGGTAAGGACTGCTCACCGTCCGGTACAGGTGCGGTGGTCGGGGCGAGCGAAGCGCTCTGGGCACTACGGGTTCCGGCCTCCTGCCGGGAGGGCGTACACGAGCGAGTGCCCGCGGCGTCTCATGACCCTGGGGACGCGTCAGCGCGTTGCTGGTTGCGGTCGATCTCCGGCATGTGGGTCTCGGCCCAGAGCCGCAGGGCGGCGAGCGGTCTCTCCAGGGAGAGGCCGAGCTCGGTCAGCCGGTAGTGGACCGCGGGCGGGACGGTCGGCTCCACGCGGCGTGCGACCAGTCCGTCGCGGACCAGGTTCTGCAGGGTGACCGACAGCATCTTCTGCGAGATGCCGGGGATGCGGCGGCGCAGTTCCGCGAAACGGATCTCGCCCGGGTCCTCCTCGGCCAGCACCTTGACCGTCATCGACGTCCACTTGGTGCCGATGCGGTCGAGCAACTGGCGGGTCGGACAGCGGGGATCGAGCAGATCGCCCCGCTCTCCGGGCCGCCCGCCGGGCGTTCCGGGCCTCCTGGGCGTGCTGGGCGTCGGCGTGGTCACTCCGGGCTCACCACCTGAAGGGAAAGTGCTCTCTTGGAACGCCCAGAGTAGTTCCCTACCGTGAGCTGGTCACCTTTGTTCACCATCTCTCACCGGCGCACTCCCGCCATCCAACCCCTCTGGAGCGTCCCCATGCCCGAGCTGCGGCGCATCACCGTCAACGATGTCGAACTCAACGTCGCCCTCGCCGGAGAGGGCCCCGCCGTCCTGCTGCTCCACGGATTCCCGCACACCTGGCAGCTCTGGACGGACGTCATGGCCGATCTGTCTGCCCGCTACCGCGTCATCGCGCCCGACCTTCGCGGGTTCGGTGCGAGCAGCCGGCCCGCGTCCGGATACGACGCCGGCACCCTGGCCGAGGACGCTGGGGCGCTGCTCGCCGCCCTCGGCGTGTCCTCGGCCGCGGTGGTGGGCATCGACGCGGGCGCCGCGCCGGCCTTCCTCCTCGCCCTGCGCAACCCCGGTCTCGTGCGGCGCCTGGTCGTCATGGAGTCCCTCCTGGGCAGGCTGCCCGGTGCCGAGGACTTCCTGGCCGCGGGCCCGCCGTGGTGGTTCGGTTTCCATGCCGCCGAGCCCGGCCTCGCCGAGACCGTGCTGGAGGGGAACGAGGCGGCGTACATCGACTGGTTCCTGCGGGCCGGCACGCTCGGCGAGGGGGTCCGTCCGGACCTCCGGGACGCCTTCGTCCGGGCGTACACCGGCCGTGAGGCGCTGAGCTGCGCGTTCGCGTACTACCGGGCGCTGCCCGAGAGCGCGGCCCGGATCGAGCGGGAGGTCGCCACGGCCCGTCTCACCGTGCCGACGATGGCGGTGGGCGCACACCCGGTCGGCGCGGCTCTGGAACGCCAGCTCCGCCCCGTCGCCGACGATCTCACCGGCCACGTCATCGAGGACTGTGGCCACATCGTCCCGCTGCACCGCCCCCATGCCCTGCTGGCGCTGCTGAACCCGTTCCTGGAGGCGTGGGAGGCCCCGGTCGAGTCCTCCAGGTCCTGATCCGCCGACCGGGGTGACGGTCGGCCGGCCCGGCGATTCAGTCGATCGTCTTGATCACCGTGGCGGGCACCCCCGCGACGACGGTCCGCGAGGGGACGTCTCGCGTCACGACCGCCCCGGCGGCGACGACGGCATCGGCGCCGACGGTCACGCCTTGCAGGATCATGGCGGACGCGCCGACCCAGACGTTGCGTTCGATCCGGATCGGTGCCGAGGTGATCCCCCGGCGTCGCTCTGCCGGGTCGAGCGGGTGCCCGGAGGTGATCAGGCTGACGTTCGGGCCGAGCATCACGTCGTCGCCGATCTCGATACCGCCGATGTCGTTGAAACGGCACCCCTGGTTGACGAAGACGTGCCGGCCCACCCGGGTGTTCACGCCGTGGTCGCTGTAGACGGGCGGGATCAGGTGGAACGTCTCGTCCACCGTCTGACCGGTGAGTTCGCTCCACCGCTCCTGAATCTCCTCCTGCTGGGCATAGGCGAGCGTATTGATCTGCTCGACCATCCGGATCGCTCGCTGAACCCTCTGCGTGAAGTCCATGTCTCTTCTCCCGCGTCTCAGGCGTCTCCCGCGACCACCTTCGTGTGATCGCCGCGAGTGAACCAATGCGGAGATCCGCCGGGCAAACAACCGCCCGGACGGGACGTACAACGATCGGTTGTCCGGCGTGCCTGTCGTCGGGGCGCAGCACTGCCGCGCTGTGGGAGTGGCCGATGAGTTTGCGGCGCCGGGCCGGTCCACACCATGACACCCCAGGAAAGGACACGGTCATGTCGGAGCTTCTCGTCGATTTCATCACGTCCCTCGACGGATACGCGTCGGGGGAGGGGTGGCCGGGATTCTGGGGCCTGGAAGGGCCCGAGTACCTCGCGTGGCTCGGTGAGCAGCCCGAGGTCACCTATCTGATGGGGGCGAACACCTACCGACTGATGTCGGGGTTCGCCGCGGGTGAGGTCCCTGGCGGGCAGGACGAGTTCAGGCCCGAGGAGGAGGCGTCGGTCGACGAGCTCGGGCAGGCGTCCAAAGTGGTGTTCTCCTCCTCGCTGGAGGACCCGCTGACGTGGGCCAACTCCACGCTCGTGCGCGACGACGCCGTCGAGACCGTACGCGCCATGAAGTCGGACGGTTCGGGACTGCTCAGCACGCTGGGCAGCCTCAGCCTGAGCCGGTCCCTGCTGCGGGCCGGACTCGTCGACCGCTTCCGCGTCGTCATGTTCCCGGTGATCACCGGCGCGACGGGGGACGAGCGCATCTATGACGGCTATCCGGACGTGGCGCTCGAGATGACCGAGCACTGCACCTTCGACGGCGGCATCCAACTCGTCGAGTACAAGCCCCGCGTGCTCGACCGTCCGCCGCTCGGCACCCCCGCGTGACCCGAGCTCCGTACGCCGCGCACCTCCCTGGAGGTCAGTCGATTCCTTCGATGATGCGGAAGTCGCGCTCGACGCCGTCGGAGAGGGCCGCCAGCGCCTTCTTGTACGCCTCGCTCTCGTAGGCCGCGACGGCCTGGTCGAAGCTGTCGAACTCGACCAGGACGACGCGGTGCGCGATGCCGGCCTCGCGAGCGGCGACGCGGCCGTCCCGGGACATGACCCGGCCGCCGCCGGCCTGGACGGCCGGACGGGCCAGCTCGTTGTAGGCGGCGAGCTTCTCGGGGTCGGAAATGACGCGGTAGACGCTGACCCAGTAGCCCTTGGCCACGGGAACCTCCGATGGTCGGTCGGTGTCGATCGGTCGGTCGGTGTCGATCGAGATGCATAAAGCATTCATATAAAGCTTGTATGCTTCTGGCATGAGCCGTCAAGACGCCACCGATGACGCTTCCGCCGCGATCGGGTCCGCCCTCTACGGGCTGGCCACCCGGGCGGTGAAGCGCCTCCCGCGCGACATGAGCATCACGTCCGCCGCGACGCTCGCGACCCTGCACAGGACCGGGCCGCGACGCATCACCGACCTGGCCGTGGCCGAGGGGGTCACCCAGCCCGCGATGACCGTGCTGGTCCGCGTGATGGAGGAGTCGGGGCTGGTCGAGCGCAAGGGCGACGCGTCCGACAGGCGGGTCACGCTGGTGTGTCTGACCGAGGCCGGTACGTCGTACGTGCTGGCGCGACGGCAGGCGGGCGTCGACGCCTTCGCGCGGCTGATCGACGAACTCGCCGACGACGACGTGGCGGCCCTGGTGGCGGCGCTCCCGGCGCTGGCACGTCTCGCGGAGCTCGAGAGCCAGGACCGGGAAGGGCCGCGGGCGTGATGCGGCGCGACCGAGAGCCCGCCGAGGCACCACTCCTCGTTCCTGCCCTGACGTTCATCGCGCTGGTCGTGGCGGTGGTCGCAAGCCTCGGGACGCCTCTGATCACCAGCGTGGCGACCACGTTTCACGTCTCGCTCGACAGCGCGCAGTGGACGCTGACCGTCGCTCTGCTGAGCGGCGCCGTCGCCACGCCCGTCCTCGGCCGGCTCGGCGCCGGTCCGCACCGACGGGCCACGATCCTCGTCACGCTGTCCGTCGTCGTCGTGGGCAGCGCGCTGACCGTGCTGCCGCTGCCGTTCGCGGGGCTCCTCACCGGCCGGGCCGCCCAGGGCGTCGGGCTCGGTCTGACGGCGTTGATGATGGGCGTGGCCCGGGACCACCTGCCCGAGGCGCGCAGCACGGCGACCATCGCCCTGATCTCGGTGGTCTCGGTCATCGGAGCCGGCGTCGGCTACCCGCTGACCGCGCTGCTCGCCGAGGTCGGCGGCGTCCGGTCCGCGTACGGCTTCGGCCTGCTCGTGACGGCGGCCGCCCTGCTGACCGCGTGGCGTTTCCTTCCCTCGGCGCCCGAGGGCCGCTCCGCTCACGTGAACCCGGCGGGGGCGCTCCTCCTGGCGGCAGCGCTGTTCCTCGTCCTGTTCCTGGCCGGTCAGCGGAGCCTGTGGAGCCGTCACCTCGCCGTGGCGGTGGTGCTCACCGTCGTCGCCGTGCTCCTGCTCTGCATCTGGGTCGCCTCCGAACTGCGCAGTCAGACGCCCCTGATCGATGTCCGGGCCGTACGGCACCCGGCGGTCGCCGGAGCGAACATCGCCATGTTCGTCGGCGGCTGCGGCATGTACCTCCTGCTCACGCTCATCACTCGTTACGCGCAGACGCCGCACAGCGCGGGGTACGGGTTCGGGCTGAGCACGTTCGTCGCAGGGCTCGTGCTGGTCCCGTTCTCGGTGCTGGGGTTCGTCGCGGGCAGGCTCACGCCCCGCGTGCGGACGCTGATCGACGCTCCGGTTCTCCTGGCCGGCAGCGCGGTCATCGTCGGCGGCGGGTTCGCCCTCTTCGCCGCGGCCCGGTCGAACCTGGCCGAACTGCTCGTCGCCATGGGGGTGCTGGGCCTGGGCGTCGGCAGCTTCTCGGCCGCCATGCCCGGTGTCATCCTGGCCGTCACGCCGAAGAGCGAGACGTCGAGCGCGATGAGCTTCAACTATGTCGTGCGCAGCGTCGGTTACTCCCTGGGCAGCGCGACAGGCGGTCTGGTCCTGGCCGCGGACACCGGCACGGGCCGTCTGTTCCCGAACGAGCACGCCTACACGAATGCGGCGCTCATCGGGATCGCCGCGATGGCGGTCACGACACTCGCCGCCCTCGCTCTCGCCCGCCGACGACCTCCCGAGACCGACCTCGCCGCTGCCACGGCCGGTGTGCCGGGGCGTTGAGTAGGGTCTGTCCATGGTGGACCGACAGCGGGCAGGGGACGGGCTCCTGGCATGGAGCCGAGTGACCGAGTGGCTCGAACGGCACGCGGGGGAGGCCTGCGCGGCCCTCGGCGACCCGGTGAGCGAGGCTGTCGTCGCCGAAGCCGAACAGCGCATGGGTATCCGTTTGCCTGCCATGTTGCGGCAATGGCTCATGGCGCACGG
>NZ_WWIA01001098.1 GCF_009870065.1 Streptomyces sp. SID5785
GAGGTGTTCTGGGCGTCGCTGCACGGACTGGCGACCCTGACCCGCGCGGGCCGGCTGCCGGCGGCCGAGGCCGGTCAGCGGGTGGATCTGCTGGTGGACCGCCTCGCCGCTCTCTGAGCCGCCCGGAGTGTGCGGCCGCGCCCGCGCAGGACGGCCGCGCCCCGTGCCGGGCGCGGCCGTCGGTGCGGTCGTGCCGTCAGACCCGGTCGGCGGCGATCAGCACGTACTGGAACGAGCCGTCCCGGTACGAGTTGATGAACGCCTCCTCGATCCCCGTCACGAGGGACGACGTGGCCCGCAGCTCCCAGTAGGGCAGCGTGTCCGGGGTGAGGTCGACGACGGCCTGCGGCACCAGCCGGTTGTCGGCCATGGCCCGCAGATACTCACGGCGTGAGTGGATGTTGCACTCGAAGTGCGCGTTGATCTGGGAGACCCACTTCGAGGGCTGCCCGTACCGCGGGTTCCAGCACCCGGTGATCGTGACGTAGCGGCCGCCGACCTCGAGCACCCGGGAGTGCTCGGCGAACAGGTCGTGCAGATCGACGTACATGCTCGACTCGTTGTTCCACGAGGCGGCCGCCTGCCCGGTCTCGAAGGGCGTGTCCAGCATGTTGCACACCCGGGCCCGGACGTGGTCCTCGATGCGCAGCTCGTGGGCGCGGTGGTTGGCGAAGTCGGCCTGCTTGGCCGACAGGGTGACCCCCTCGACGCGGCAGCCGAACCGCTGGTGCGCCATGACCATGGAGCCGCCGCGTCCGCAGCCGGCGTCGACCAGGGTGTCGTCCGGGCGGACGTCCCCGAGGTGGTCGAGGAGCAACTCCGCCTGGGCCGACTCGAGACGGTGGAGTTCGGCGATCAGCTTCTTCTCGCGCTCGCTGTCCTCGGCGTCGCCGAGCGCGGAGCGGTCGACCGCTCCGATGCCGTAGTGGTGGTGGTACAGCCCGTCGACATCGCCGAGCCGCAGGTTCACCGGACGCGCCTCGCCGTCCCAGTAGCGGGCGATGTCCCCCTGGTACGGCGTCGCCGGGCCGGGGATGAGCGGGGAGCCGGTGGTGGTGGCGGTGGCGGTGAGTTCGGTGCTGGTCACAGATGATGTCCGTTTCTCTTGCCGGTCGTTCTCTTACCAGAAGTCGGGCAGGGTGTAGCGGTAGGTGTTGGTCCGGTGCCAGTAGTGGTTGCCGTCGACCCAGGCGGCGACGCCGCGCAGGAAGCGCAGCAGGGTCGGCACCGGGCAGGCGGCGGCGAGGGCCGCGGCCTGTGTCTCGAAGGCGTGCATGAGCTCGTTGTGGACCTCGACCGCCTTCAGGTAGGCCGCGCGTTCGCCGAGGTCCTCCCGTTCGGCGATCACCACGGGCAGGTTCAGGTGCCGCCCGGGGGCGTCGAGTTCCTTGGTGTACGAGTAGAGGTCGTTGACGATCGTCGTCGCGTTGCCCGCGAGCGCGATGACCTTCTGCATCGCCGCCATGGCGTGCAGGTCCGCCGGGAGCTCGTAGCCGCCGACGATGTCGGTGATGGTCGGGCAGGGCCGGAAGTTGTTGAACTGGCGCATCGCCAGGTACTCCCACACCTCGGGCACCTTGGACTCCTGCGCCCAGGAGGCCTCGGCGAGATAGCCCAGGTGCAGGCGCGCCATGTCGTGCCGGTACCGGTCGGCCTGCGAGGCGCTGCCCGAGCGGACGAAGTACTCCATGGCGGAGCGGTACGCGCGCCGGGGCGCGTCCGCGTGCAGGGACCGCGCCCACTGCGGCTGGTACTCCTCGGTCGTGTACAGCGGATCCAGTGCCGTGTGGGCGAGGAGCAGCCGTTCGCCGAGGCCGACGGGCGAACCGCCGTGGTCCTCGCAGTAGCAGTCGTCCACCGCGTTCTCCGCCACCATCAGACGCGTGGCGATCATCACGTGGTCGACGGTGGGCGCGTCCGGATGGCACGCGACCATGTAACGGCCCACCGAGAACCCGTCGAACTCCTCCTCCCAGTCGTCCGGGTAGAGCGCGACCTCGTCCAGGGCCCAGGCCTTGATCCGGCGGCTGACCTCGTCGACCCGCGCCGGATCGGGATCGGGCACCGGGTGGAAGTAGAGCCCGGGCACCGGGGTGCCCGCGACCTGGGTCTCCGGCGCCGCGAAGGACTCGGGCCGGGGCGAGAAGGACAGGCCGCTCGTCCCGAGGCCGGTCGGACCGCCGAGCACCCGGGCGAGACCGGCACCCGGAGCCGGTGTCCCCTCTGATGGCGGCGATGGAGATGGCGATGGTGACGGCGGCGCCGGAGCGGTGCTGGTGCCGGGCGGGGCGGCAGCGAGGGGCGCCCCGAACACGGCGGCGATGTCGCGGGCGCGGGCCGCCGCGTCGGCGAGCACGTGCGCTCCGACGGGCGGGGCGGCCGCCGTGGGGCTCGGCCGTGGTGGTGTCGGCTCAGGCGCAGGCATCCGTGAACTCCTAGGTGACAGGGGCCGGTCGGCGGCGCGGACCGGCTACCGGGGCCAGTGGCCGATCTGCACGTTCTCCAGGACACCGACCGCGTCCGGCACGAGGATCGCCGCCGAGTAGTAGGTGCTGACCAGGTAGGACGTGATGGCCTGCTCGTCGATGCCCATGAAGCGCACGGAGAGACCCGGCTCGTACTCGTCCGGCAGGCCGGTCTGGCGCAGGCCGATGACGCCCTGGTTCTCCTCGCCGGTGCGCATGCAGAGGATGGAGCTGGTGCGCTCCTTGGTGATCGGGATCTTGTTGCACGGCAGGATCGGCACCCCGCGCCAGGCCGGCACCTGCTGGCCGCCGAGGTCGACATGGTCCGGGTACAGGCCCCGGGCGTTGAAGCCGCGTCCGATCGCGGCGATCGTCTTCGGGTGGGCGAGGAAGAACTTGGATCCCCGCCGCCGGCAGAGCAGTTCGTCCATGTCGTCCGGGGTCGGGGGTCCCGCGTGCGGCTGGAGGCGCTGCTTGAAGTCGGCGTTGTGCAGGAGCCCGAACTCCCGGTTGTTGACCAGCTCGTGCTCCTGCCGCTCCCGCAGCGCCTCTACGGTCAGCCGGAGTTGCTCCTCCGTCTGGTTCATTGGCTGGTTGTAGAGGTCGGCGACCCTCGTGTGGACGCGCAGGATCGTCTGGGCGACCGAGAGTTCGTACTCGCGCGGCTTCGACTCGTAGTCGACGAACGCGCCGGCCAGCTCGTGCTCGCCCGTGTGTCCGGCGGACATCGCGATCTCGGCCTCGCCGCGGTGGTTCTGCGGCCGGGCGGCGCGGGAGCTGAACTCGTCGATGTGCGCTCGCAGGTGCGGCGCCGAGGCGACGACGGCGGCGAAGTCCGCGCGGGAGAGGGTCAGCAGGGTGCCCGAGGTCTCGGCGATCGCCGTGTGCTCCCACCGGGCGTCGTCGTCGAGCAGCACGTGCTCGCCGAACCGGTCGCCGTCGGCGAGCACGTCGAGGGCGACCTCGTCGTCGTAACTGCCCTCGGACGTCCGGCTGATACGGCCGTGCGCGACGAGGTGCAGCTGGTCGGCGGGCGCGCCGCGGACCACGAGCGTCTCTCCGCTCTCGAAGTCCCGCTGGACGCAGCGGTCCGCGACGGCGGTCAGTACCTCGACGTCGTCGAAGCCGCTGAGCAGGGCCAGTTCGCCCAGCTCGCGGGGGATCACACGGACGCTCGCGCCGTCCTGGACGAACTCCACCCGGCCGTCGCCGACGGTGTAGCTCAGCCGTCGGTTCACCCGGTAGGCGCCGCCCTTGGTCTCCACCCACGGGAGCATGCGCAGCAGCCAGCGGGAGGTGATCTCCTGCATCTGCGGGGCGGACTTGGTCGTCGTGGCGAGATTGCGGGCGGCCGCCGTGCCGAGGCTGGTCTGCCGTGGCGGCTCGACGCTGGTCTCCGGACTCGAATCAATGCTCATCGGGCGAAATCTCCTGGGCGGGACGAGGGCGGGCACCTGTGGATGCCGCGGGACGATCGGAAGGAAGAGGGCGAACGGGACGTCGTCGCGGCGAGCCTGACGCTAGTGGCCACGTCGCACGCCGGGCCAAGGAGAGCCGGGGACATTAACTCGATGCGATGATCATGCCCACGCGGCGTTTGCCCAGGTACCCGCGAGATTCAGCCGCGTCGACGGCGCGTGCCGGCCCGGGCGCGCGGCACCCCCGGGCCCGGAAACGCATCCGGAATCCCCGGTTTCGGCCAGGCCCGCCCGGGGACCGGCGGTGACGGAGGTTTGGCCAGGGGCAGGGCGAGCGCCGGGAACATTCGTCCAATCCGTCGGCGGCGCCCTCGCGCGACCGTGGGCCGAGGGCCGTCTCGCGCGACGGTCCCGGCCACCGCGCGGGGCGGGGGAGAAGGACCAGGGCAGAAGGACCAGGAGGACCACCATGCGCGTACTCGTCTCCGGTGCCGGCGTCGCCGGACCCGTCCTGGCGTACTGGCTCACCCGGCACGGCTTCGCCGTCACGGTCGTCGAGCGCGCGCCCGCGGTGCGCAGGACCGGCGGTCACGCGGTCGACCTGTTCCGGCCCGCGCTGCGGATCTCCGCGCAGATGGGCGTACGCGCGCAGATCGAGGAGCGGGCCACGGGCACCCGGCGGCTGACGGTGTACCCGGAGGGTGCCGCGCGCCCCGTCCGCGCGGATCTCTCCAAGATCTTCGGTGCGGCGTCCGACGGCCATCTCGAGGTCATGCGGGACGACTTGAGCGCGATCTACCACGACGCGGCGTGCGACGACGTCGAGTACCTCTTCGACGACACGGTCACCGCCGTCGGGTCCGACGGCGCCGTGCGGTTCGAGCGGGCCGCACCGCGCCGCTTCGACCTCGTGATCGGCGCGGACGGGCTGCACTCGCGGGTGCGCCGGCTGGTCTTCGGAGAGGAGTCCCGCTTCACCGCGTTCATCGGTGCGCACCTGGCCGTGCTGACCCTGCCGAACCGCGACGGGCTCGACGGCGAGCTCCGGATGCACGTCGGTGTCGGCCGGACCGCCGGGCTCTACGGGGCACGGCATCTCGGCGACGCCCGGGTGCTGTTCCTCTTCCGCAGCGCAACGCCGTTCGCGGGCGGCCGGCACGACGTGACCCGGCAGAAGGAAGCGGTGCGCCGCGCGTTCGGCGCCCTGCACCCGGAGGTCGACCGCTGGCTGGAGGAGCTCGACCGCACCCCTGCGTTCTACTTCGACGCGATCACCCAGCTCCGCATGGACCGTTGGTCGCGGGGCCGGGTGACGCTCGTCGGGGACGCGGGCTACTGTCCCGGACCCGCCGTCGGCGGCAGCACGAGCCTCGCGGTCGTCGGCGCCTACGTCCTCGCCGGTGAGCTGGCGCGGGCGGGCGGCGACCACGAGCGGGCCTACCCCGCGTACGAGCGCGTGATGGCCGAGCACGTCCGCGCGAGCCGGGCCGGCGGGCTGAGCGCGGCCCGGACCCTGCTGCCCGCCTCGCGTCTCGGCGTGCGCGGGCTGGCCGAGGGCGCCCGGCTGATCTCCGCCCTGCCCGCGCGGCCCGGCCGCGCCCTGCTCCGTCTCGCCGCCCGGAACAGCCGCCGTCATGACGCGCTGCCGCTTCCCGACTATCCGTCAGGTGTGGTGCGGAACTGAGGTGTTCGCCGCGCCGTGGCGGGCCGGACGGGGCGGTGGGCCTCAGGCCGGCTGGACCCGGTCGAACAGGGCCAGCGCCTCGGCGGGGTCCGGGCTCACGAGCCGGTCGAGGCCCTCCGCGGTGATCCGCGCCCAGCGGCCCGCCCGGTCCCACATCCGCTCCTCGAAGGCGCGGACGGCCGAGTCCAGGTGCCCGGGGTCGTCGACGCCGGCGAGCGACTCGGCCAGCTCGGCGCCCTCCAGGAGCGCGAGGTTCGCCCCCGCGCCCAGCGGTGGCATCAGATGGGCGGCGTCGCCCAGGAGCGTCACGCCCGGGACATGCGCCCAGGTGTGGTCCGCGGGCAGGACGTGCAGCGGGCGGTGGACGAACGAGCGGCCCGCGCGCAGCAGATCGAGGAGCGGCGCGGCCCAGCCGTCGAACCGGGAGAGGAGGCTCGCCCGCACGGCCCCC